>NZ_RXHX01000019.1:0-110062 GCF_005930655.1 Pseudomonas sp. FSL W5-0299 | reverse complement strand
TGGCTGGGCCGGCACTCCGGGCGTTTGACAAAAGGGACTCGCCGTAAGGGCGAAACCGCCAGCCGCCGTTACCGCAGAAATGGATATGTACCCGGTCAACCACAACATGGTCGGCCCGAAGGCCGCCATCGCGAGCAGGCTCACTCCCACATTAGATCTGTGCACATACGCAGGGAGACAAATCAGAGCCGGAAGTGTCCGACCATCCCCTTCAACTCAACCCCCAACTGCGCCAATTCAATGCTCGACGCCGCATTCCCCCGCATCGCCAACGAAGACTGATCCGCACTCGCACGAATACTCGTCACACTGCGATTAATCTCCTCGGCCACCGAACTCTGCTCCTCGGCGGCCGCCGCAATCTGCTGGTTCATCTGCTGAATCAACGACACCGCCGCCGCAATACTTCCCAGCGCACTCTCAGTCTGCAACGCGTCACTCACCGCCAGCTTCACCAGCTCACCACTGTTCTGAATCTGCTGCACCGACGACTGCGCCGCCGAACGCAAGGCGCTCACCAGACGCTCAATCTCCTCGGTCGATTGCTGAGTGCGCTTGGCCAACGCCCGAACCTCATCCGCCACAACCGCAAACCCCCTGCCCTGCTCGCCGGCCCGTGCTGCCTCGATCGCCGCATTGAGCGCCAACAGGTTGGTTTGCTCGGCGACACTCTTGATCACACTGAGCACCGTGCCGATGTTCTGGATTTCTGCACTCAGGCTTTCGATGCTCGAACTGGCCGACGTCGCCGAATCCGCCAGCTGCTCGATCCGCGCCATGCTTTGACGCACCACCTGCTGGCCACTTTCCACCTTACCGTCCGCCGTTTGCGCAGCCTGAGCGGCTTCCTCCGCGTTACGCGCCACATCGTGCACCGTCGCCGTCATCTGATTCATTGCCGTGGCGACCTGCTCGGTTTCTTCCTTCTGGCTGCTGACCTCCAGGTTGGTCTGCTCGGTCACCGCCGACAAGGATTGCGCCGAACTCGCCAACTGCTCGATACCGGCCTGCAAACCGCTGACGATGGTGCTCAGCCCCGCCCCCATCTGTTGCATGGCCTGCATCAACTGGCCGATTTCGTCACGGCGCGTCACTTCAACCGTCGCACTCAAATCACCCGCGGCGATCTGCTGCGCAACACGAATCACACTGCGCAGCGGCGCCACGATCAATCGGGTAATGACCCACGCCGCGATCAACCCGACCAGCAACGCCAGGGCCGAGGAGCCAATGATCAGCATCGAGTTCTTTTTCAATTCGGCCTGCATCGACTGGTCTTCGGCGACATACGCCTGATCGACCCGCTCCACCACCTGCGCAGCACGCTGGTGCAGTTGCTCATAGACGATTTTTTCCTGGGCTAACAGACCGGTGTATTCGGTCAGTTTCTCGCTGAAACTGGTGATGTGACCCGCCACTTCATTGAGGACAGTCTGATAGCCCTCATCCTTGACTGTGGTTTTCAACTGCTCGGCCTGAACCTGCGCCTGATCGGCCTGCTCGATCTTGCCCTGAGCTGCGCTGTCATCGCCCTTGCGGCTCTGATCCAGACGCACACGTGCTTCGTTCATGGCCTGCAGCATCAACCGCGACACCTGGCTGACCTGATTGGCTTGCTCGATGAACTGCCCACCGTCCTTGCCTTCGGACTCCTTCAAGGTATAGGCGCCATCGTCGGCAAGCCCGGCTTGCAGGACATCCAGATTATTGGCCACGCTGGACACCGACCAACTGGCCATTTCCAGGGCCAGGTCCTTGGCCTGACTCAGCGAGACGAATTCGTCGAAGGCCTTGCGATAAGCCGCCAGGGACTGCTCGACGTCATTCATCACTGGCACGTTGGCCGCTGAAGTAGCCTTGAGCTGCGTCGCCAAGGCGATCAGGCCATCAACCCCCTGGCGCAGGGCATCCGCGGTTTTCGGGTTGCCGTGCAAGGCGTACTCCTGCTCAAGCAGTCGCACCTTGAGCAAACCGCTGTTGAGCGACGACATCTGCTTGAGCCCGTCGAAGCGCTGACTGATGGTTTGCAGGGACCAAACGCCGATGGCTGCCACCAGGGCCGTCAACAGCAGCACCAAGACAAACCCGACACCCATTTTTTTTGCCATACCGAGGTTGGCAAAACGTCCTTGCACGGCCGAAATCATTGCACTTAGTCCCCTGACATAGTCTGTTGACGCAGATTCGCAATGGGCATGGGCCAGCACAAGTCTCTGGCGTCGGAATAATGGCAAAAAGCTACGTCCACGTCGTTTTCAGAACGCTTTAGGTCGATTCGCAGCGGTCGCCTGAAAAAAAGCCCGGGCACGAGGATCACAGGCATAAGCGACGTTGATGCGCTGCCAATCTTTCGCCTGGCCATCAGGACTGAAGGCCGTGGCAGAAGACAGCAGCACACCGCAGCGCCGGGCCTGTTTGCGCACCTGAGCGTAGTCGGACATCCGCGATCGCGCCCAGATAAACAGGCCACCAGCCGGCTTGCCGAAAACTTCCCACTCGGCGTCTTCGAGCACTTGCAAGGCCGCCTCTCTGTCCGTATTCAAACGCTGGCGCTGACGCTGTACCAGTTTGCGGTACGCGCCGCTGGCCAACAGGCAAGTCAGCACCGACTCGCAGAAACTTGAGGCGCCCATGCTGCTGATCATCTTGACCTCGGCCAATCGCGATATGACCCCTTCGCTGGCCACGACAAAGCCGACCCGCAATGAACTGCTGAGGGTTTTCGAGTAACTGCCAACGTAGATCACGTTGTCATCCCCCCCCAATGCAGCGAGGCGCGTGCCGGGGCCGTAGTGCAAATCCGCATAGACGTCATCTTCAATCACCAGAACGCCATGGGACTTGGTCAATTGCAAAACCTGCTGCGCCATCGCAGGCGTCAGGCAACTGCCCGTAGGGTTGTGGTAGAAACTGTTGATGAATAGCGCGCGGGGCCGGTGCTTTAACAATAGTAATTGCAGTTGCTCCGTGTCGGGCCCGCGCGGGGTACGAGGCACCTCGATCATCGTCACGCCGTGCAGCCTGAGCAGGTCAAATAACAGTGGATACCCCGGACTTTCCACCACCACGCAATCTCCCGGCTTGAGCAAGGTGCGCACGATCAGGTCGAGCCCCTGACTGGCACCTGCGGTGGTCAGGATACGGTTTTCATCCACTTCGATACCGAGCCGTCCAAGGCGTTTGAGAATTTGCAGACGCAAGGCAGGCAGGCCTCGTGAAGTGCTGTAGTTGAACAACCCGGCCATGTCGGTACGGCTGACCTGACGAATCGCGTAGCTCAGGTCGTCAGTCTCGCGCCAGCTCTCCGGCAACCCGCCACAGCCCAGCTTAAGTTCGCCCGAGCAGCCGCCCTGTTTCAGTTCCGCCCCTTCGAACCAGAGGCAATCCTGTTGCCCCTGGGCGACCAGCGTTGGCGTGGCGACAATGAAACCGGCGCCATGACGCGGCGCCAGCACACCTTGAGTCACCAGCCGCTCACAGGCTTCGACGACGCTGGACTGACTGAGCAGATTGACCCGCGCGATGTGCCGCGCAGAAGGTAAACGCGTCCCCGGCTGCACCTCGCTCTGACGGAGCCAGACGGCCAACCCATCGACGATTTGCTGTACGACCGGCACCAATGCCTGTCGATCGATTCTCAATTCCATGAGCAAGCAAACTCCTGTCCATTTGCGGGGAGCAGTTAATCACAGGTGCGCAGGATCGGATGTGCGACAACGCCGCCAAAACCCTCGGTTCTAACCATTTGAAACACATTGTCCGCCGCCCTTCGCGACACCATGAAAAAGCCCGCACGTGTGCGGGCCTTTTCCTACGAGGCAGATCTTGATGGGTCAGAACGCCGTGACTCCACCGTCCACTGCCAGCGAGTGACCGGTGGTGAACGCCGCGCCGTCGCTACACAGATACAGCACGGCACTGGCGATTTCCTCGACCTTGCCGATGCGGCCGACCGGGTGCATGGCGTTGGCGAACTCGCCCTTCTTCGGGTCCGCTTCATAGGCGCGACGGAACATGTCGGTGTCGATCACCGCCGGGCATACCGCGTTTACGCGAATCTTTTTCTTGGCGTATTCGATCGCCGCCGACTTTGTCAGGCCGATCACCGCGTGTTTCGACGCCGCATAAATGCTCATCTTCGGCGCCGCACCAAGGCCCGCCACCGAAGCGGTGTTGACGATCGCGCCGCCGCCCTGGGCCAGCAGCAACGGCAACTGGTACTTCATGCACAGCCAGACGCCTTTGACGTTGACGCCCATGATCGCGTCGAACTCATCAAGGGTGCCTTCAGCCAGTTTGCCTTTCTCGATCTCGATGCCGGCATTGTTGAAGGCGTAGTCCAGACGGCCGTAGGTATTCACCACTTCGTCCATCAGATTTTTTACATCGCTTTCCAGCGTGACGTTGCAGCGCACGAAGGTCGCTTCGCCGCCCGCTGTACGAATCAGCGCCACAGTGCCTTCGCCCCCGGCCGTGTCCATGTCGGCCACCACCACTTTCAACCCTTCAGCGGCGAATGCCTGGGCGGTCGCGCGGCCAATACCGTTGGCAGCGCCGGTCACCACGGCGACCTGGCCGGAAAACGTCATGCTCATTGTTATGCCCTCAAAGAGAAGAATGCGGGGGATCGTGTGTTTCCAGTTTAGCCACAGGGGCATGGGACACGGCAGCACTATCAGAAGCCCGGTTGAGTGACCATGAGTGGCAGTGATAGAACTGCGGCACCGACTATCACTGCACTGGATCGACGTCCATTCGCCGCATCAGCCAAACTTGCGGCATCGATCATGAAGGTCTATCAACAAGGCTTCATTCATCTTGAGTGCCTGTCATGACTACCCAGACCAATCGCCAGTTCCTGCTCGCCAAACGTCCGGTGGGCGCGGCTACCCGCGAGACCTTTACCTATCAAGAAGTGCCAGTCGGTGAACCGGCTGCGGGTCAGATCCTGGTCAAAAACGAATACCTGTCCCTGGACCCGGCCATGCGTGGCTGGATGAACGAGGGCAAGTCCTACATTCCGCCGGTCGGTATCGGCGAAGTCATGCGCGCATTGGGTGTAGGCAAAGTCGTTGCCTCGAACAATCCTGGTTTTGCGGTCGGGGACTACGTCAACGGAGCCTTGGGCGTACAGGATTATTTCCTCGGCGAGCCACGAGGTTTCTACAAAGTCGATCCGAAACTGGCACCGCTGCCCCGTTACCTGTCCGCGCTGGGCATGACCGGGATGACCGCCTACTTCGCGTTGCTTGATGTCGGCGCACCGAAGGAAGGTGACACCGTGGTGCTCTCCGGCGCGGCCGGTGCGGTGGGCAGCATTGCCGGGCAGATCGCCAAGATCAAAGGCTGCCGCGTGATCGGCATCGCGGGCGGCGCGGACAAGTGCAAATTCCTGATCGACGAACTGGGGTTTGACGGCGTCATCGACTACAAGAACGAAGACGTGCATGCCGGCCTTAAGCGTGAATGTCCAAAAGGTGTCGACGTGTATTTCGATAACGTCGGCGGCGATATTCTCGACGCGGTGCTGGGTCGCCTGGCCATGAAAGCGCGCGTGGTGATTTGTGGCGCCATCAGCCAGTACAACAACAAGGAAGCGGTCAAGGGCCCGGCCAACTACCTGTCGTTGCTGGTCAACCGCGCGCGAATGGAAGGCTTCGTGGTGATGGACTACGCTGCTCAGTTCGCCGCCGCCGGGCAGGAAATGGCCGGCTGGATGGCCAAGGGGCAGCTCAAGAGCAAGGAAGACATTGTTGAAGGACTGGAGACCTTCCCGGAGACGCTGATGAAATTGTTCAGCGGCGAGAATTTCGGGAAGTTGGTGTTGAAGGTTTAACCCAACAGTTGAATTCACCCCAAAACTAATGTGGGAGTGAGCCTGCTCACTCCCACATTTTTGATCTTCGGTGTTTGATCAGGCGATTTCGGCTACAACTTCGGCCAACGCCTTCGCTGGATCCGCCGCCTGGCTGATCGGACGGCCAATGACCAGGTAATCGGAACCGGCATCCAGCGCCTGACGCGGGGTCAGGATACGGCGCTGATCGTCCTGGGCGCTGCCCGCCGGGCGAATCCCCGGGGTCACCAGTTGCAGCGTCGGGTGCGCCGATTTCAGGGCACGGGCTTCCAGGGCCGAGCACACCAGACCATCCATTCCGGCTTTTTCTGCCAGTGCAGCCAGACGCAGCACCTGTTCCTGCGGCTCGATGTCCAGGCCGATACCCGCCAGATCCTCACGTTCCATGCTGGTCAGCACGGTCACGCCGATCAACAGTGGTTTGGGGCCGGTACGCTGATCCAGCACTTCACGGCAGGCGGCCATCATGCGCAGACCGCCGGAGCAATGAACGTTGACCATCCACACGCCCATTTCCGCCGCGGCTTTAACCGCCATCGCGGTGGTGTTCGGGATGTCGTGGAACTTGAGGTCCAGGAACACTTCAAAACCCTTGTCACGCAAGGTGCCGACGATTTCCGAGGCGCAGCTGGTGAACAGCTCCTTACCGACTTTGACCCGGCACAGTTTAGGGTCCAACTGGTCGGCCAGCTTCAGTGCGGCGTCACGGGTGGGGAAATCCAGGGCGACGATGATAGGAGTCTGGCAGACGGACATGTGCGGGCTCTCAGGCAGGACGAAATCGGCGCGCATTGTAGCGGAACCAGCGCCACTGCGGGACCCGATGATCGGTAAATCGTCCCGAAGACTCCAGCAAGACTAGTCCCTGCGCCGATTGTGTCGAGTTCGATACACACACGACACGCCCACAACACCCTTCCTCGCTACCCTCGGCAGCCGCAACACGTCCTTACAGCACTTCCCGCCTCCGGGCCGGACGCCTATGCTGGAACCACAACCTCGCAGCCCATCTTTGTGGTTGGCAGCCTACCTGGCAGATGAACGCACGCATGCACAGCACCCCAGCACCTCTGAACGACGATCAAAAAGCACCCGCTGACGACAAACGCTGGAGCATTCGCGCCCTGATCGTCGACGATGACGTCCCGATCCGCGAACTGATGATCGACTACCTGGCCCGGTTCAACATTCACGCCAGCGGCGTCACCGATGGCGCTGCCATGCGCCTGGCGTTGCAAGCGGAGCATTTCGACGTGGTGGTGCTCGACCTGATGCTGCCCGGTGAAGACGGGTTGTCCCTGTGCCGCTGGCTGCGCGCCGAATCGGACATTCCGATCCTGATGCTCACCGCACGCTGCGAACCCACCGACCGCATCATCGGCCTGGAACTGGGCGCCGACGACTACATGGCCAAGCCCTTCGAACCAAGGGAACTGGTCGCGCGGATTCAGACCATTCTGCGTCGGGTGCGCGACGATCGCACCGAACAGCGTGCGAATATTCGCTTCGACAACTGGCGCCTGAACAGCGTGCTGCGGCAATTGATCGCCGCCGACGGTTTGGTGGTGCCGCTGTCCAACGCCGAATTCCGCCTGCTGTGGGTGTTCATTGAGCGTCCGCGCCGGGTGCTCAGCCGTGAACAACTGCTGGACGCTGCCCGTGGTCGTTCCATCGAAGCGTTTGATCGCAGCATCGACTTGCTGGTCTCGCGCCTGCGCCAGAAACTCGGTGATGACCCGAAAGCCCCGCAGTTGATCAAGACCGTTCGCGGTGAGGGTTATCTGTTCGACGCACGAGACATCGGCTGATGCGGGCGCGCTTCGATACGCTGTTCGGCCGCCTGTTTGGCGTGCTGCTGCTGGCGATCATCCTGGCGCACCTGTTGGCGTTTGCCTGGTTCCACCATTACGGTCCTCCCCCGCCTCCACCGCCGCCGGGATTTTCCGAAGGCATGGGCGGACAGCGCCCGCCGATGGACCCTCGCTTCGAAAACCGGCCACCGCGGCCTTGGTTCGGCGGCCCGCTGGTGCCGCTGACGTTCCAGTTTGTCACGCTGATCATTGCCGCCTGGTACGGCGCCAAACTGCTCAGCCGGCCGATCCAGCGGCTGAGCGACGCCGCCGAACGCTTGAGCGAAAACCTCGACAGCCCGCCGCTGGATGAATCCGGCCCACGGGAAGCCCGGCAAGCGGCCTACACCTTCAATTTGATGCAGAAACGCATTATCGAACAGGTGCAGCAGCGCTCACGGATGCTCGGCGCGGTGTCCCACGACCTGCGCACGCCGCTCTCTCGCCTCAAGCTGCGGCTGGAGCAGATCGAAGACCACAAGCTGCAGGGCCAGATGCGCCAGGACTTGGACGACATGATCAGCATGCTCGATGCCACCCTCACCTATTTGCACGAGCAGCGCACCAGTGAAGCCGGGCAATGGATGGACGTGCAGGCGCTGGTGGAGTCCTTGAGCGAAAACGCCCAGGACCAGGGGGCAGATGTTCAGGCCAGCGGCCACTGCGCGCCGCTGCAAGTGCAGCCGATGGCGTTGCGCTCGTGCATCAATAATCTGCTGGACAACGCCCTGCGCTATGCCGGGCACGCGCGGATCACGCTCGAAGACAACCGTGAGCAACTGGTGATCCGCGTCATCGACCACGGCCCGGGTATTGCGGCGGACAAACGTGAAGCGGTGTTCGAGCCGTTCTTTCGGCTGGAAGGTTCGCGTAATCGCAATTCGGGCGGCGTCGGGCTCGGTATGACCATCGCTCGCGAGGCGGCGGAACGACTGGGTGGGCAGTTGAGCCTGGAAGAAACACCCGGCGGCGGTCTCACCGCCGTCATCCGCCTGCCCCGCGCCTGAACCACACACCAATCCCTGCAGGAGTGAGCCTGCTCGCGAAGCGGTCGATCATTCAACATTGATGTCGACTGACCCGCCGCTTTCGCGAGCAGGCTCACGCCTACATGATCCGAGCCTGGCCTGAGACTTGTGTGTACCAATCGGTACAAACCTCACACACCCACGACACCTTGCCCCTTGACGCTGCATAAGCCGGTGCACCCACCGGTTTTCCATTCCAGGGAGTGAGTCCAATGATTGGTAGTGTCAGCAACTACACGAGCTATACCAGCACCAGCAGCACCTCGACCAACAGCGCCCGCAGCCAGCAATTCCAGAAAGAACTGTTCGCCAAGCTCGACAGCAACAGCGACGGCGCGGTGGATCAGGGCGAACTTGAAAGTGCCCTGTCGCAGAAAACCGATGACGGCCTGCTGGTCAGCCTGAGCAAAAACTTTGGTGATCTGGACAGTGACGACAGCGGCAGCTTGAGCAGCGAGGAAATGGCGGCAATGGCACCGCCGCCACCACCGCCGCATGACCAGGCACCCAACACCGAACTGGCCGACGCGCTCGTCAGCGCCCTGGACGCCGACGGTGACGGCGCGATCAGCAGCGACGAATTGAGCAACGGTCTGAACAACGCTGGCAGCAGTGCCGACAGTACAGAAATATTCTCGGCCCTGGACAAGAACCAGGACGGCACCGTCAGCAAGGACGAACTCGCCGCCAGCCTGACCCCGCCGCCACCGCCACCGCAGCAGCAGGTGTCCAGCGAAGAATTGTTCAGCCAGCTGGATACGGACAGCGATGGCAGCGTGACCGCCACCGAACTGAGCAGCGTGCTGCAGGCCAGCGACAGCACCTCATCGACCAGCACCGACACCAGCGCTGCGTTGCTCAAGGAGTTGGACAGTGACGGCAGCGGTGAGGTCAGCAGCGATGAACTGAACGCGGCGCTGCAAGCAGGTCGCGAGAAAACCAGCGACAACTCCACCGCTCAATTCAACGTCAATGAAGCGCTGAACAAAATGATCGCCAACCTGAGCAAGCAGTATTCGCTCGATAACGTGGCGAGCGTGGGCAAATACTTGAACGTATCGACCTGAGTCAAAAGCTTCGCGAGCAAGCCCGTTCCCACAGTAGAGCTGCGCCTTTCACAAATCCCCTGTGGGAGCGAGCCTGCTCGCGATGAGGCCCTCAGCCCCGCCGAAAATCTCAGGGCCGGCGATCGTCTACCCGCGCATGACTCTTGCTCCAGTCCGTCAACAGACTGTACGCAACCGCCAGCAACGTAGGCCCGATGAACAGCCCGATAAACCCGAACGCAATCAACCCGCCAAACACGCCGAGCAACACGATCACCAATGGCAGATTCCCGCCCCGGCTGATCAGGTACGGCTTCAGCACGTTGTCGACGCCGCTGATGATGAACGTGCCCCAGCACCCGAGGAACACCGCCATCCCGTATTCACCCTTCCAGGCCAGCCACGCGGTGGCCGGAATCCACACCAACGGTGGCCCCATCGGAATCAGACTGAGCATGAACGTCACGATGCCCAGCACCAACGCCCCGGGCACCCCGGCAATCAGGAACCCGATCAACGCCAGGACCGCCTGCGCCGCCGCTGTGCCGATCACCCCGTTCACCACACGCTGCACCGTCCCGGCCACGAGTTCGATGTAGTACCCGGCGCGATCACCGATCAGGCGCTCCAGCAGCCCATGGACAAACGCCGCCAGCCGCGGCCCGTCACGGTAGAAAAAGAACACGAACACAATGCTCAATGTCAGCTCGAGAATCCCGCCGCCAATCTGCGCACTGCGTGCCAGCAGCCAGTTGCCGACCTGACCCAGATACGGTTTGACCGCCACCATCATCGCCGCGCCTTGCTCATCGATGCTGTTCCAGATCACCATCAACCGCTCGCCCACCAAAGGAACGCCGCCCAGCCAGGTCGGTGCTTCGGGCAAACCGTCCATCTGCACATCCTTGATGAACGCAGTGGCATCACGCACGTGATCCGCCAGGTTGAACCCGAGCCAGACCAGCGGCACCGCCACCAGCAACATCCAGCCCAGTGTCAGCACCAGCGCGGCCAGGGATTCCCGGCCGTTGAGCCAGCGGGTCAACAACCGCATCAGCGGCCAACTGGCGAACGCCAGCACCGCGCCCCAGAACAAGGCCGACCAGAACGGCGCCATCACCCAGAGGCTCGCGCCAAACAGCACCAGGAGCAGGATCTGCACCAACAGCCGATCGTTATTGAGCATGTAGGTTCTCGAAAAAATCAGTCAACAAAGAGCAGGCAAACGCGCCAGCCGCGTTTGCCTGATGAAGCTTATCGCAACAGTTCGATGTGCAGGCCAGGGCTTTTGGCGCTGCCGGCTTCCATTCGCGCCGCCCGCACGCCCTGCCCGATCAGCGCCTGGCGCCACGCTTCGGCGTTTGGCCCGGAAACACTGACCCGCAAGGTGGTGTCGAGGTTCAAGCCGCGAGAAATGAGGCGCAGCCAGGTGGCATCAGGATCGGCGCTCAATGTGGGGAAATCGAGTTCGCCCGTACTTTTCAGCTCTCGCAGCAAGGTCGCCGACGTCGGCAGCAAATCACCCAGCGGCGCGGCAGCGTCGAACTGCTCGACGTGCAGGTAGGCTTTGCGATTGCCGCGAGTGATGCTGTAAAGCGCCACCAACGTATTGTCCCGGGGCGCCGCGAGACGCAAGAGCAAGTACGCCTGTTGATCGTCGGCACCGTACAACTTGGCGTTACCGAAGACCTCATTGGCCCAGAGGCTGCTTTCACCGCAATCACGTGCCTGACACCAGAACAGCAAGCCGGCGCCCTGCTCTTGCAACGCTTCACGCGCGGCAGTGAAGGCGTCGGTTGACGAGTGCTCCGGCGGCAACTCATAGGTCACCGATGTCGCCGTTCCCCGGGCGCTGACCTGACCATCGAAGCGCAACTGGCCGCTGATCTTACGGATCGAACCCAGCGGATAAATCCGCTCGAGCTCAACGCCGGGGCGATAGTCGACGATCTGCGCGTCGGCCATGCGCGGCACGATCGGCAAGTCCTGACTGCCCGGGACATCGGCGGCAAATAACAAGGGACTGAAACAACACAGCACCAGCACACTGAATGAACGCATGGATAGACTCATCGGATCAGCATGGCCTGGGCACCCTTGACGACACTGGCATCATCGAAGCGCTCGGGCACCAGCAAACCACGCTGGACCGCCGGACGCGCTTCCATGGATGCCATCCAGCGCTGCAAGGCCGGCAAACCGTCAACCTCGACGCCCGACCACTCATGGCCACGCACCCACGGATAGGTGGCAATGTCGGCAATGCTGTACTCGCCCGCGAGAAACTCCACGGCTTGCAGGCGTGTATCGAGCACCTCATAGAGGCGACGTGTTTCATGTTGATAGCGGTCGATGGCGCCCTGGAGTTTTTCTGGAAAGTAACGGAAAAACACGTTGGCCTGCCCCTGCATCGGCCCGATCCCACCCATCTGGAACATCAGCCACTGCAGGACGACCGAGCGCCCCTTCGGGTCCTGGGGCAGCAGTTTGCCGCCCAGCTCAGCGAGGTAAATCAGGATGGCGCCGGATTCGAACACGGCAAAATCGCCGTTGGCGCGGTCGACAATGGCCGGAATCCGGCCATTGGGATTGATCTTGAGGAAGTCCGGTGACTTCTGTTCCTTTTTGTCGAAACTCAAGGCGTGCACCGTGTAGGGCAGGCCGAGTTCCTCGAGCACGATAGAGACCTTGTGGCCATTCGGGGTCGCAGCGGTGTAGAGATCTATCATGGTTGTCTCCCATTTCAACCCGCCCAGCCTCGACAGTTGCCCGGCGCAAGTCAAGGAACGGCGAAGAACCGATTGAAACAGTCTGCGACAAGGTCGGCGCCGGGTTCGTCATTCAGGTGCAAATGATGGCCGCCAGGCAGCTGTTCACGGCTAAAGGGTAGACGCTCCAGCAACTCGGGATGTTTGGCGAGCATGCCGTCAGCTGCTACCACTAATAACGCAGGGCAACTGACCCGCTGGACGAAGGCCATCGCCTGTTCGGTTGTCAGACGCAGGGGCGATGGCAGCGTGAGTCGGTTGTCAGTGCGCCAGGTGTAACCGCCCGGCACCGGCATGAGTCCACGCTGGGCCAACAGCTCGGCGGCTTCGCGACTGACCGCCACCAGGCCTTTCATGCGTGCCTCGATGGCTCGATCCAGGGTGTTGTAGACCGGTTTGCGTTTTTCCCGCAGATCCAGCTGGGCTTGCAGGGCCATGCCCATGCGTTCGGCGGCATTTTCGCCTTTGTCTGTCGGAGGAATGATGCCGTCGATCAACGCCAGATGCGTGACACGTTCCGGCATCGACCCGGCAATAATCAACGAAGCGATCGCCCCCATCGAGTGCCCCATCAGTGCAAAACGCTTCAGGCCCAACTGCTCGGCGACTTGCAGCACGTCGTGAGCGTAGTCCCACATCGCGTAACCGGCGCCGGTCGGGCGATGCCCGGAATGTCCGTGACCGGCCATGTCGAGGGCGATGATGCGCAGGCCTTTGAGCTTCGGTGCCAGCCGGGCGAAGCTGTTGGCGTTGTCCAGCCAGCCGTGCAGGGCGATCACCGGCAGGCCGTCTTCGGGACCGAACAGGTGCGCGGCCAGCTCGATGTGCGGCAGGCTCAGGCGAACTTCTTCGACAACGTGGCTCATGCGCAATCCTGTTGGCGACGACCTTCCCAGCGGCTGAACAGGTTTTTCAGCAGCGTGGCGGTGTCTTGCGGACGTTCGAGGGGGAACATGTGGCCACCGGGCATGGTCAGGGACTCACCCAGCGGCATACGCCCGACGGAGCTTGCATGGTGACGCATCACCACCCGGCTCTTGTGCCCGCGCACCACCGCCAGCGGCACTTTCAACTGGCGTGCCTGGCCTGGACTGGTGTGCGGGACGCCACGGTAGATGCTGATCTCCGTGGCCGGGTCGAAACGCAGGCGCAGCTTGTCGCCGACTTTTTGCAAACCGTGTTGCAGGTAAGCGTCGAAGCACTCGGGATCAAAGCTGCGGAACAGGGTTTTGCCGGCGAAATAGAGCCGTGCCGCGTCCAGGTCGGCGAACTCTTCCCGGCGCCCCAATGTACGGCCGGCGGGGGTCAGGCGGTCGATGAAACCGAAACGCTTGGCCGCACGGATCACCCATTGATCGGCGCGGGTCAGCACCGGCGAATCGAGCATCACCACGCCCCGATACAGTTCAGGGCAACGCAACGCCGCGTGCAGGTGCAGCACCCCGCCGAAGGAATGGCCGACGCCCCAGACCGGCTCCGGTTGCTCTTTGAGGTGATGGATCAGCTCATCCACCAGGTTGCGCCAATTGTCGTCCGCCGGAAAACGCGGATCGTGGGCGTGCTGTTCCAGATGCGTCACCTGGTACTCGGGCGCCAGCGCCGCGAACAACTTGCCGTAGGTGCCCGAAGGAAAGCCATTGGCGTGGGCGAAAAATATCTGTTGCGACATACCGGCAAATCCATGAGCGAAAACAAGGGTTGATTGTCCGTAAGACGCGAGGCGGCGGCAATGACTGTAAGTGCCAGGAATGATGACAGTCCGGTCAGGGGCATGAGCATTCAGACATCGCCGAACCCTGTGGCGAGCGAGCTTGCTCGCGTTCGGCTGCGCAGCAGGCGCAAAACCGGTGCACGCCGCGAGAGGCGTGCCGGCAAGGGCTGCTGTCGCAGCCAACGGGAGCAAGCTCCCTCGCCACAGGTAATCATCGGGCCGGAAGAGGTGGTTCGCTCGACAATCAGCGGGCCGGTGGATTCTCGCCCAACGGCACGACCGCCATGGTCAACCGCGACACGCAACTGGCCTTGCCCTCGTCACTGCTCAAACGGATATCCCAGACATGAGTCGTGCGCCCAATGTGAATCGGCTTGGCCACTGCCGTCACTCGCCCGCTGCGCAATCCGCGCAAGTGATTGGCGTTGATTTCCAGACCCACACAATAGAATTTGCTGGCATCGATGCACAAGTAACTGGCCATGGAACCGACCGTCTCGGCCAGCACCACCGACGCGCCGCCGTGCAGCAAACCGTAAGGCTGGTGGGTGCGGTGGTCGATGACCATGCTCGCGGTCAGGGACTCGTCATCAAAGGCTTCGAAGCGAATATCCAGCACTTCGCCAATGGTGTTTTTCTGGATTGCGTTCAACTGCTCGACGTCGGGAATGGTACGCCACAGACTCATCTTGCTTTCCTTTGTTGGTTTTATTCGTGGCTCAATCCTGCCACAGCACCGTCTCGCTGCGCTCGCTCCATTCTTCGAACCGAGCGCCGTAAGACGCTTCGATCACGTTGCGCTTGATCTTCAGGGTCGGTGTCAGGAAGCCGTTTTCCACCGCCCAACTGTCCTTGACCACCACCAACTGGCGCAAGCGTTCGTGTTTGTCGAGGCCGCCATTGACCTCCTCCAGCAGCTTTTCCAGGCTTGCATGCAACCCTGCCCGCGCCGTTCCCCCGGCGTCCTGCTGACCGACCGCCGAGAGCACGCACAGCCCCAGCGGCGCACTCAAGCCATCACCGACCACGCACACCTGTTCGATCCGCGAATGCACCGCCAGCCGATTTTCGATCGGCGCCGGCGCGACGTATTTGCCTTTGCTGGTCTTGAAGATCTCCTTCAGTCGCCCGGTCAGGCGCAGGTTGCCTTCGGCATCTTGTTCGCCCTTGTCGCCGGTGCGCAGGAAGCCGTCCTCGGTGATGGTTTCTGCGGTTTTCTCGGGCTCCTTGAAATAGCCAAGCATGGTCGCACCGCTGCGCACCATGACTTCGCCCGAATCGGCGATCCGCACTTCAACCTCCGGGCAAGGCTTGCCGATCCAGCCGGGTTTGTTCTCGCCGGGCCGGCCGATGTGGGAGTAACCGCAGCTTTCGGTCATGCCGTAGACCTCCAGCACATCCAGTCCCAGCTTGCGGTACCACAACAGCAAGGTCTGCGGCACAGGCGCGGCGCCGGACAACGCCACGCGCAACGCATCCAGCCCCAACCCGACGAGCACTTTGTGCCCGACCCGTTTGCCGATAAAGGGCAGGCCGAGCAGGAAGTCGAGGCGTTTTGCCGGAATCTTGCTGTACACGCCCATCTGGAACTTGGTCCAGATCCGCGGGACGCCGAACAACGCGGTCGGCCGCGCGCGCTGCAAATCGGTGAGAAAGGTGTCGAGGCTTTCGGCAAAGAACACGGTTTGCCCGGTGTAGATCGACGCCAGCTCGACGAACATCCGCTCGGCGACATGGCACAGCGGCAGGTAAGACAGCAGTCGATCCGACTCGTTGAGACCGAACAGCTGAGTGCCGCGCGTGGTGGCAAAGCCCAGATTGCCGAAGCTATGCATCACGCCTTTGGGCACCCCGGTGGTGCCGGAGGTGTAAATGATGGTCGCCAACTGGTCGGCGGACGGCTTGGGATCGTCCTGGATCGGTGAGCTCTTTTGCAGATCGGCCCAGCTGTAGTCGAAAGTACCCGGCGGATGCAACGGCAGGCTGATGGTCGGCAGATCGGCACTGACCCCGCGAGACATGCCTGGCCAGTCATCGAGCTTGCCGATGAACGCCAGCGCCGCTTCCGAGTGTTCGAGCACTTGCGCCACCGACTCGGCGGTGAGGTTGGGGTACAACGGCACCGAAACGTGCCCGGCCATCCAGATTGCCAGGTCGGAGATGATCCAGTGCGCGCAGTTTTTCGAAATCAGGGCGATGTGGCTGCCTTGGGGCAGTTCGCGTGCGCGCAGCCAATGCGCGGCGCAGCGAGCCTGATGGCCGACGTCGGCCCAGGTCAGGGTCTCGACGTGTCCGCCGCCGGTAGGTTGGACCAGAAAACGCTGGCGGGGATGACGGGCTTCACGCTCGTAAAAGACGTCCAGCGGTAAACGAAAAGCAGCAGACATGCGACTCGCTCCTTTATTTTTGGTCTGGAGCAAGCGTAGTCAACCAAGCGGTTGCTTGGTTGACTATTTCACACAAAATCCCGGAACACCGCCGCCCCCTGTAGGAGCGAGGCTTGCACGCGAAGGGCTTTCAACGACGGCAACAGCTTCGCGGACAAGCCTCGCGCCTGCAAAAAGCCAAAGCAAATGCGGTTACGGGTGTTTGATGCTGTTGAGCTTCATCGAACCTATCAGCAGTTCAGCGCTCTCGAGCTCGGCCAGGCCAGCGGTGCTGACCCTCTCTGGTGGATAGCCGGCACCATGCTGCAAGTAACTCAACAGGTTCCCCACCAACGGGTTGTGACTGACCAGAAGGACGTCACTCACCGACACGAGTTGCTCGGCCACCTTGTCTGGATCAGTGTCCGGGGTCAGCCACTCGACAGTGCGAATCTCCGGTTCGAAACCCAGCGCCTCGCGCACCAGCTGCGCGGTCTCCTGCGCTCGCAGAAACGGGCTGGCATAGATGGCTGTAATCGGCTGACCGATCAGTTCAGCAGCGATGCTCAGCACCTCTGAACGACCATGTTCCGTCAGCGCGCGCTCCGAATCGTGTGGCTTGGAACCGTGTGGCTCGGCTTCACCATGACGCAATACCCAGAGTTTCATAGTTTCGGCTCCTCATCTCGGGCCGGATGTGGCGCTGGCGGCACGGCGTGCGGCGCTTCGCCTTCCGGTGTACGCGGCGTCGGCCAGTCGGCGAACGGCCAGGGTTTCTGGTCGCTGTGGAAGGTGCCGAAACGACCGATCTGCGCCAGGAACTGGCTCAGGCTGTCGCCGAAGTTCATCAGGCTGGCGCTCGGGGCGCCATAAATCAAACGATAGATCAGTTGCACCAGCACCACCGCCCCCAGGATGAACTGCGCCACTTGCCAGACCAGCAAGAAGACGATCATCCATAACACCCGCAGCAGAATGGACTCGTAGGTGGCCTCTGTTTTCGGATCGTTCATGTGCAACTCCCTGCTTTATCTCGAAAGCGTGATCAGTTGAAACCGCTGGTGGAAATGAAGTCCACATCGGTTTTGGGTTCGCCGCGCATCAACAGTTCAATCACTTGATTGAGCGTGCGCCCTTCGAACAGAATCGCGTGCAACCCGGCGACCAGCGGCATATAGACGCCCACTTCCTGAGCCTTGGCCTTGAGCACCTTCAGCGTGTTCACGCCTTCGGCGACTTCGCCCAGGCGGGTCACCGCCTCTTCCAGGCTCAACCCCTGGCCGAGGGCAAACCCGACCTGGTAATTGCGGCTTTTCGGCGACGAACACGTGACGATCAAGTCGCCCACGCCCGCCAACCCAAGGAAGGTCATCGGGTTGGCGCCCTGATTCACCGCGAAGCGGGTCATTTCCGCCAACGCCCGGGTGATCAGCATGCTCTTGGTGTTTTCACCCATGCCCAGCGCCACCGCCATGCCGGCGATGATCGCGTAAACATTTTTCAGCGCCCCGCCCAACTCCACGCCGAAGCGGTCGGCGCTGGCGTACACGCGAAAGGTCCGGCCATGCAACGCCTCCTGGACCCGCTGACAGAGTTCTTCGTCTTCGCTGGCGACCACGGTGGCGGTCAGGGCGTGTTCGGCGATTTCACGGGCCAGGTTCGGCCCGGACAGCACGCCGATGCGCGCTTGCGGGGCGATTTCTTCGAGGATCTCGCTCATCAGCTTGAACGTGTGGGCTTCGATGCCTTTGGTCAGGCTGACCAGCAATTTGCCGCTCAACCGTGCGGCGTGCGGGACCAGTACCGAACGCAGCGCGCTGGACGGCAGCGCAACAAAGCACAGGTCGCAAGCGTCCAGGGTCGCTTGCAAATCAGTCACCGGTTCTACCAGGGGAAGAATCTTGATGCCTTTGAGGTAACGCGGGTTTTCGCGATTGACCCGCATGGACTCAGCCTGCTCGGGGTCACGCATCCACTGCCGGACCTGATGCCCGTTCTCGGCCAACAGATTAGCCACGGCGGTACCAAAACTTCCGCCTCCCAGGACCGCAATTGGGCGCTGTTCAGTCATATGCAATCCGTTAATCCATACCAGTGGCGATGTCGGCATTATACGGAGCGTCCCAGTGGCGGCCAGCCCCCGTATCAATTACCGGCACTTGTAGGAAGAAGACCAATAAATCCTAGGAAAATGCCGGCATCGTGAATGGAAAAGTCGAACAGCTCGGTTAACATGCGCGCCATCTCATCGTTATCAAGGACGTTTCGTGTCGTTTGGCTCTCCTTCACCCTCCTCTCCGCTGGTTCTGGCATTGCTTTTCAGCTCGCCATTGCTGGCCGACGACTTGTTCCTCGACAACGAATCGCTGCCGCAAGTGCTCACGGCCACCCGCCTGAAGCAGTCGCCGGCCGCAGTCCCGGGAAGCATGACGGTGATCGACAGCGAACTGATCAATGCCAGCGGTGCACGGGACATCAGCGAATTGCTGCGCCTGGTGCCGGGCATGATGGTCGGCAATATCAGCGGTAATCAGGCGGCGGTGAATTACCACGGCACCAACGCCACGGAAGCGCGGCGCATGCAGGTGCTGATCGACGGCCGCTCGGTGTACCGCGCTGGCCTGGCCACGGTGGACTGGAGTGATATCCCGGTGGCCATGGAAGACATCGAGCGCATCGAGGTTTTCCGCGGCCCCAACACGGTCAGCTACGGCGCCAATGCGTTGATGGCGGTGGTCAACATCATCACCCGCAACCCGGCCGACAGCCACGGCACGCGGATGAAAGTCACCCGTGGCCAGCGCGGCATCGATGATTTTTACGCCAGCCAGGGTGTGGGCTGGGACGGCGGCGACCTGCGTCTGTCACTGTCCGGCCAGCAGGACGACGGCTTCGACACCGACAGCAACGGTGCTGATTATCGCGACAGTCGCCGCTTGAACCGCTTCAACCTTGCCGTCAGCCAGACCCTGAGTGAAAACCAGAGCATCGACTGGCAGTTGAACGCCAAGGACGGAACCAACCAGCGGCCTTATACCTACCGCCCGGTGTTCTCCGGGATTACCGCAGCCGGGAACAATTCCGACGTCGTTGCCAAGGACTACGCCGGTTCGTTGCGCTGGAACCTGGACATCAATCCTGATCACAGCCTTTATATCCAGGGTTCGGCTCAGCACTGGGACCGTCAGCAGACCTGGCGCGCCTGTGATGCGGAAGTTTCGTTCAGCCCGCAACTGACCGAACTCTGGCAGCTCAACCCGAACTACACCGAACGCCTGGCGCGCAACATCGAGCGCTTCACCGGTCCCGGCGCGCCGGCCGGCACGGCGGCGGAACAAGCGCTAGGCAATCAAGTGCTGGCGCAATGGCGCAACGGTGCCCGGCAAACCCTCTGTGGCGACATCGACCAGAGCGCCCGGGAAACGCGCTACGACCTGGAACTGCAAGACACCCTCAGCCTGTCCGACAGTCTGCGACTGGTCAGCGGCATGAACTATCGTTACGACCGGGCAAATTCCGAGACCTACTTCAATGGCACGCTCGACGACACCACTTGGCGCGCATTCGGCCAACTCGAGTGGCGCGCCACCGAGCACTGGTTGCTGCAGGGCGGCGCCATGTTCGAAGACACGCAATTGACCGGCAGCTCGCTGACCCCGCGGGTAGCGGTCAATTACCTGATCAACCCGCGTCACGGCTTGCGCGCGGTGTATTCGGAAGCCATCCGCTCACCGGACATGTTCGAGAACAACGTCAACTGGAGTTACCAGGTGACCAACCTGCGGCCCAGTGCCTACGGCCAGACCAGCGCCCGGTATTTCGTCAAGACCCGCGGCCCCGGCGACCTCGAACAAGAACGCATGCGCTCGCGCGAGCTGGGCTACAACGGCTACTTCGCGGAGCTTGGGCTGACGGTCGATGTGAAACTGTTCTACGACGAAATCAGCGGCATGATCAGCGAACCCCTGCGCAACAATCAGTACATCGCCAGCAATTCCAACAGCTCGCGCTTCAAGGGCACGGAAACCCAGCTGGACTGGCGCCTGAGCAGCGCCGACCGGCTGCGCCTGACTTACGCCTACGTCGACGCCGAGGCGAGCAATCCGCAGGATGAGCAACTGACGGCGCGCAACAGCGGTTCCGCCGGTTGGCTGCGCAACTGGGGCCACGGCTGGAACAGCGCCCTCTTCTATTACGGGGACGACGCCCTCAACGGTTATCGCTTCGAACGCGTCGACACGCGCATCGCCAAACGCATCGGCCTGGGCAAGGCCAATCTGGAACTGGCCGGCGTGCTCCAGCAGCGCCTCGACCATCAACCCACCACCTTCGTCGACAACAACTATGACGAGCGTCGGGTGCTCTACTTCAGCGCGGAGCTGACGTTTTAAATGCTGCATCGCCTGTCGCGGAAGTCGCCAACCCTTGGCCGCCTGCTGGCAGGGGTGTGCCTGGTGTTTGCCGGCCTGCTTGGCAGCCTGACGATTCAGGCCGCCGACATTCTGCTGACCGGTGCCGAAGACAGCCCGGGCGTGCAATCCTTTGTGCAGGCGCTGAGCGGCATGCGCCCGGCCGACAGCGTTCGCTTCCAAGTACTGGACAGCTTGCCGAGGCCGGGCGCACTGCCCGGCGATACCCGTTTGATCCTGCTCGATCTGCCGAGCCTCGATTGGCGCCTGCAAGAGACACAAGGTCCGCCGACGCTGGTACTGCGCATCAGTCGCCTGCAAGCCCATCATCGTTTCGGCGCTGACTTTCCATCGCACCTCAGCCTGCTCTGGAGCGATCCGCCGCTGGATCGGCAATTGCGCCTGACCCGGCTCATCCTGCCCGAGGCCCGACGCATCGGCGTGCTGTACGACAGTCACAGCGAATTCCTGCTCAAGGAATTGCGGCTGTCGGCACAAGCGTTGGGCCTTGAAGTGATCGCCGAGCGATGGGACAACACCAACGACAGCCGCCCTTTACAGAATTTGCTGAAGAACTGCGACGTGCTGCTGGGCCTCGACGACGCCGATCTGTACAACCCGAAAACCGCAAAAAACCTGCTGTTGAGCAGCTATTCGCGACAACTGGCGCTGGTCGGCCCGAACGCCGCGTTCGTCAAGGCTGGTAGCCTGGCCAGCACCTACAGCGATCAGAACGATTGGCTGGAAGTGCTCGACGAATTGCTCGATCGGCCGCAGACAGGCTGGCCCCGTGCGTTGTATCCAAAACACTTCAAAGTGTTAAGTAATCCGCAGGTGGCTCGTTCATTGGGTATTGAACAGGTGACTGAAGCGTTTGTCGCAGCACAGTTGGCCGAAGGAGAAAGCCGCCCATGACCTTCCGTCGCGGTTGGGACATCAACACCCGCACGCAGATCATCAGCCTCGGCCCCGCCCTGTTGCTGACGTTGCTGCTGATCAGTTTCTTCACCTTCGTGCGGATCCAGGACCTGCGCCAGGAGCTCAACCACACCGGCCAGCTGATCGCCAACCAACTGGCCCCCGCCACGGAATACGGGGTGATCTCGGGCAACAACGAGGTACTCGAAAGTTTGCTCAAGGCGACGCTGGCCACGCCCAACGTGCGCTTTCTCGAGGTCCAGGACAGCGCCAACCGGATTCTGGTGTACGTCGAGCAACCGTCGGAAACCCATGCCCGCTCGCATCAGGTCGAAGTGTTCCAGGCGCCGGTACGGCTGCAACGGATCGCGCTGAACAATGATTTCTTCCAGGGCAGCAACGTCGCCAACACGGCCCCGCCCGAGGACTATCTGGGCCGGGTGATCGTCGGCTTGTCCAATGACGCCTTCAGCCAGCGTCAGCAGGAAATCCTGTTCAAGGCCGGGATTCTCGCCTTGTTCGCGCTGCTGTTTACCTTTCTGGTGGCCCGACGCCTGGCCGGCAGCCTGTCGCAGCCGATCCGCGACATCGGCCACGCCGTGAAGGCGATTCAGGAGGGTGATTATAAAACGCCGCTGCCGATCGTCGATGACACTGAGTTGGGCGCGTTGTCGCAGCACATCAATAACCTCGCGCAAGGCCTTGAGCAGGCCAGCCGTGAGCAGCAGCAGGCCATGGCGCAATTGATCCAGACCCGCGAAGAAGCGGAAAAGGCCAACAACGCCAAATCCGACTTCCTGGCGATGATGAGCCACGAACTGCGCACCCCAATGAATGGCGTGCTGGGCATGCTGCAACTGCTGGAAACCACCGACATGACCGAGGAGCAGATCGAGTATGCGGCGCTGGCTTCGGAGTCGACCGAACACCTGCTCAAAGTCATCAACGACATTCTCGACTTCTCGCGCATCGAGCGTTCAGAACTGGAGCTGGAACACATTCCGTTCAACCTCGCTGACCTGATCAGCAGCTGCGCCCAGTCGTTCCAGCACAGCGCGGCGCAACGCGGGCTCGATCTGGCCCTGGCGATTCCCGAGGACATGCGCGCCTTGCAGGTTCAAGGCGACCCGACGCGGATCCGGCAGATTCTGGTCAACCTGGTGGGCAATGCGCTGAAGTTCACCGAGCAAGGCCGCGTCAGTATCGAACCGCAATGGCAGTCACTGGATCACGAACTGCTGTGGTTCACCTGCACCGTGCGCGACAGCGGCATTGGTATCTCGGCCGAAAGCCTGGAGTTGATGTTCAACGCGTTCCAGCAGGCCGACAGTTCTATTTCAAGGCGTTACGGCGGCACCGGGTTGGGGTTGCCGATTGCCCGTACCCTGGCCGAACGGATGGGCGGCACCTTGCGCGCCCAGAGCGAAGAAGGCCTGGGATCGGTGTTTACCCTGGAAATTCCGTTGGCCCTTTATAAGCAGTCACTGCCGGAGTTGAAACCACGGACACAGAGCGGCGACGGCCATGGTGAAGGACGCAATGTGCTGCTGGTGGAGGACAACCCGGTCAACCAGACGGTGATCGAAGCAATGTTGCGCAGTCTGGGCTTTACTGTCAGCGTCGCGACCGATGGCGCGCAGGCGGTGCAAAGCGCCAAAAGCCTGATATTTGAAGCGATTCTGATGGATTGCCGACTGCCGATCATCGACGGCTACGAAGCAACCCGCCAGATCCGCCTGCTCCCCGGCTGCGCAGACTTGCCGATCATCGCCCTGACCGCCAATGCCTTGCAGGGCGACCGCGAAGCGTGTTTATCGGCTGGAATGAACGATTACCTGGCCAAGCCCTTCAAACGCACTGATCTGCAGCAAATTTTGCAGCGCTGGGTGCAGTAGTACAGGCCTTTCGACCATCTGCGACTGGCGTGAAAGGCGAAAGTGCGGCAGTCTTAGGCACCCGAACAGGCCCGAAAAGGGGCTTGAATAATAATTTCAGTGCACAAGTGTACATTCATGTCCTTGGTGCTGTGACTTTCACCACAACGCAATAGTCTATGAGTAGGCTGCTGACTCGAGGCATGAACGCCTCGGTCGGCCGGGAAGATTTGCCCCACCCTGCCGCATGGGACTATTGAGGAGCTCGCATGACCCAACAAAACGCCTTTACTCGGGAAGACCTGCTGCGCTGCAGTCGCGGTGAGCTGTTCGGCCCGGGTAACGCACAACTGCCCGCCCCGAACATGCTGATGGTGGATCGCATCACCCATATCAGTGCCGAGGGTGGCAAGTACGGCAAAGGTGAATTGGTCGCCGAGCTGGATATCACTCCTGACCTGTGGTTTTTCGCCTGCCACTTCGAAGGTGATCCGGTGATGCCAGGCTGCCTGGGCCTCGACGCCATGTGGCAACTGGTCGGTTTCTTCCTCGGCTGGCAAGGTCTGCCGGGCCGTGGCCGTGCGCTGGGTTCGGGCGAAGTGAAATTCTTTGGCCAGGTCCTGCCGACCGCCAAGAAAGTCACCTATAACATTCAGATCAAGCGCGTGCTGAAGGGCAAGCTGAACCTGGCCATCGCCGATGGTTCGGTTAGTGTCGACGGCCGCGAGATCTACACCGCCGAAGGCCTTCGGGTCGGCGTTTTCACCTCCACTGACAACTTCTAAGGGTTATCCGCATGCGCCGCGTCGTTATCACTGGTCTGGGCATCGTATCGTGCCTGGGCAATGACAAAGAGACCGTCTCCGCTAACCTGCGTGCAAGCCGCCCTGGCATCCGGTTCAACCCGGAATATGCCGAAATGGGTCTGCGTAGCCAGGTTTCCGGCTCCATTGACCTTCCCCTCGAAGAGCTGATCGATCGCAAGATCTATCGCTTCGTCGGCCACGCGGCGGCGTACGCCTACCTGGCCATGAAAGACGCCATCGCAGACTCCGGCCTGACCGATGAGCAAGTCTCCAACCCGCGTACCGGCCTGATCGCCGGTTCCGGTGGCGCCTCCACGCTGAACCAGATGGAAGCGCTGGACATCCTGCGCGAGAAAGGCGTGAAGCGCGTTGGCCCATACCGCGTCACGCGGACCATGAGCAGCACCGTTTCCGCTTGCCTGGCCACACCGTTCAAGATCAAGGGCCTGAATTACTCCATCGCTTCTGCCTGCGCCACCAGTGCTCACTGCATCGGCAACGCCATGGAACAGATCCAGATGGGCAAGCAGGACGTCGTGTTCGCCGGCGGCGGTGAAGAAGAGCATTGGAGCCAATCGTTCCTGTTCGACGCCATGGGCGCACTGTCCAGCCAGTACAACGAAACCCCGGAAAAAGCTTCCCGTGCCTACGACGCCAAGCGTGACGGTTTCGTCATCGCCGGCGGTGGCGGCATGGTCGTGGTCGAAGAGCTGGAACACGCTCTGGCCCGCGGCGCGAAGATCTACGCGGAAATCGTTGGCTACGGCGCGACCTCCGACGGCTACGACATGGTCGCCCCAAGCGGCGAAGGCGCCATCCGCTGCATGCAGATGGCCATGTCCACCGTCGATACTCCGATCGACTACCTGAACACCCACGGCACCTCGACTCCGGTCGGCGACGTCGCGGAAATGAAAGGTGTGCGTGAAGTGTTCGGCGACAAGGCCCCGCCCATCAGCTCCACCAAGAGCCTGTCGGGTCACTCCCTGGGCGCCGCCGGCGTTCACGAAGCGATCTACTGCATGCTGATGATGGAAGGCAACTTCATGGCGGGCTCCGCCAACATCGAAGAATTGGACCCGGAAGTGGCAGACATGCCGATCCTGACCAAGACTCGCGAAGACGCCACCATCAACACCGTGATGAGCAACAGCTTCGGCTTCGGTGGCACCAACGCCACCCTGGTACTGAAGCGCTGGACCGGCAAGTAATACTCCGCCGTCTCGCAGCACACAAAAACGCCCCGACTGGTTCGGGGCGTTTTTTTATGCCTGAAAAAATGTGCACTGCGATGCTTTTTGTAGGAGCCAGGCTTGCCGGCGAAGGCGCACTGAAGGACGCTTTCGCCGGCAAGCCTGGCTCCTACAGATACCGTGTTCTACCAGCGAGATATTCACGGCGAACATGAAGCTTTTGTCATGAAACTCAATGCCCTGCGACCGAATGCCACGTGTTTGGCGGGCTGCAGGACTATTGTCGGTTTCGCAAAAATTCGTTACCGAACTCAGTCGTTTACTTAGCAGGCTAACCAAACATATAACAGAGTCCTGCACACGCCTTGCTGCAGATAACAGAGATTGGAGCTAGCAGATGACTGTAAAAGTAACTGAACGCGACGATTCACATAAATCCCATGAAGGCATAGCCGCCGGTATCCGTATCTGGGATGTACATCAACAAGACATGCTGGTGGGGATGTTTCATTCCGAAACCGACGCCCACAGCTACAAGGCTGAACTGGAAAAACAGGAGCAGCAACGAGCGCTCCGATCTGCATAAGCAATGACAGCATTGAAAACGACAAACCCCGCCATGAGCGGGGTTTGTCGTTGTTGAAGCCGTTAAAGGCTTACCACATCAGATCATCAGGGATCTGATAGGCCGCGTATGGATCATCTTCGGCAGCGACTTCTTCAGTCTTGACGTTCAGCTGCACGATGCGCCGAGGATCGCGCTCCTGAATCTTCAGGGCCGCCTCACGCGGGATCACTTCGTAGCCGCCGGCATGGTGCACGATCGCCAGCAAGCCATTGCTCAACTGGTTGCGCATCAGCGTGTTGACGGAGATACGCTTGACCTTCTTGTCGTCAACGAAGTTGTAGTAGTCCTCGGTCGTCAGCTTCGGCAGGCGCGATACTTCGATCAATTGTTTGATCTGCGCCGCGCGAGCCTTGGCCTCGACTTTCTCCTGTTGCTGACGGTTCAGCTCCTGGTCGCGCTTGACCTTCTCGGCCATGGCTTCCTGGGCGGCACGCTGCTGCGAGTCATCGAGTTCAATCTGGCCTTTATGGGCCAGGCGTTGCTGCTTCTGCTTCTCTTTGCCGACCTGTTTGGCCTGCTTTTGGTTGACCAGCCCTGCTTTGAGCAACTGGTCGCGAAGGGAAATGCTCATGGTGCTTATTTCTCACTTAGGCCACTGCTCAACCGCAGCTGGGCAAATTCTTTTCCTGACGTTTGGCTTCGCCCCACAAGGCGTCCAACTCTTCGAGGGTGCAATCTTCCATGGGACGGTGGGTGTCGCGCAATGCCTGTTCGATAAAACGGAAGCGTCTTTCAAACTTGCTGTTGGCGCCACGCAGTGCAGTTTCCGGGTCGACTTTCAAATGACGCGCCAGATTGACCACGGAAAACAGCAAATCACCCACCTCATCGGCAATCGCTGCCGAGTCATTGTCGGCCATGGCTTCGAGCACTTCATCGAGTTCTTCGCGGACCTTGTCCAGCACCGGCAAGGCGTCCGGCCAGTCGAAACCGACTTGCCCCGCGCGCTTCTGCAACTTCGCCGAGCGGGACAATGCAGGCAGCGCGGCGGGCACATCGTCGAGCAAGGACAGCTGTTCGGGCGCGGATGATTTCTCGGCGCGCTCCTCAGCCTTGATCTCTTCCCAGCGCTGCTTGACCTGCTCTTCACTCAGACGCGGAACATCCAGCGGCGCGTACAGATCACCGGTTGGAAATACGTGAGGATGGCGACGGATCAGCTTGCGGGTGATGCTGTCGATCACACCGGCGAATTCGAAGCGCCCTTCTTCCCGGGCCAACTGACTGTAATAAACCACCTGGAACAGCAAATCACCCAACTCGCCCTGCAAGTGATCGAAGTCACCGCGCTCGATGGCGTCAGCGACTTCGTAGGCTTCCTCAAGGGTGTGCGGGACGATGGTGGCGTAGGTTTGCTTGATGTCCCACGGGCAACCGAACTGCGGGTCGCGCAGACGGTTCATCAGGTGCAGCAAGTCTTCAAGTGAATACATCAATCAATCTCTACATCTGCAATGCGGTATGTCGGCCCAACCGTAACCTTGTAGGAGCGAGGCTTGCCCGCGAAGGCGGTGTGTCAGGTATGACGCCTTCGCGGGCAAGCCTCGCTCCTACAGGGATCATCATCACGGTGTACGGTTACGCCGGGTTTCGATGATGTTCGGCAACTGGGAAATCCGTCCCAGCAACCGCCCCAATGCATCCAGCCCCGGAATCTCGATGGTCAGGGACATCAGCGCGGTGTTGTCCTCCTTGTTCGAGCGGGTGTTGACCGCCAGCACGTTGATCCGCTCGTTGAGCAACACCTGCGACACGTCACGCAGCAAACCGGAACGGTCGTAGGCGCGGATGATGATGTCCACCGGGTAGGTGAGTACCGGCACCGGGCCCCAGCTGACCTGAATGATCCGCTCCGGCTCGCGCCCGCCCAGTTGCAGCACCGAGGCACAGTCCTGACGGTGAATGCTCACGCCACGGCCCTGGGTGATGTAACCGACAATGGCATCACCCGGCAACGGCTGGCAGCAGCCGGCCATTTGCGTCATCAGATTGCCGACACCCTGAATCTGAATGTCGCCGCGCTTGCCCGGTTTGTAGCCGGTGGCTTTGCGCGGGATCAGTTCCAGCTGCTCATTGCCGCGTTCCGGCTCGACCAGTTGTTGCGCCAGGTTCACCAGTTGCGCCAGGCGCAGATCGCCCGCGCCCAACGCGGCGTACATGTCTTCGGCGGTCTTCATGTTGGCCTTGTCGGCCAGCTTGTCGAAGTCCACCGCTGGCAAGCCGAGACGACTGAGCTCACGTTCGAGCAGGGTTTTACCGGCCGCGACGTTCTGATCACGCGCCTGCAACTTGAACCAGTGAACGATCTTTGCCCGTGCCCGCGAGGTGGTGATGTAACCCAGGTTCGGGTTCAGCCAGTCACGGCTCGGAGTGCCGTGCTTGCTGGTGATGATCTCGACCTGTTCACCGGTTTGCAGGCTGTAGTTGAGCGGTACGATGCGCCCGTTGATCTTCGCGCCACGGCAGTTATGACCGATTTCGGTGTGCACGCGGTAGGCGAAGTCCAGCGGGGTCGCGCCCTTCGGCAGGTCGATGGCGTGACCGTCCGGGGTGAAAATGTAGACCCGGTCCGGCTCGATATCGACCCGCAGCTGTTCAGCCAGACCGCCGATGTCACCCAACTCTTCATGCCACTCGAGTACCTGGCGCAGCCAGGAAATTTTCTCTTCGTAGTGGTTGGAGCCGGATTTGACGTCGGTGCCCTTGTAGCGCCAGTGCGCGCAAACGCCCAGCTCGGCTTCTTCGTGCATGGCGTGGGTGCGGATCTGCACTTCCAGCACCTTGCCCTCGGGGCCGATCACCGCGGTGTGCAGCGAGCGGTAGCCGTTCTCTTTCGGGTTGGCAATGTAGTCGTCGAATTCCTTCGGAATGTGCCGCCACAACGTATGGACGATGCCGAGCGCGGTGTAGCAGTCGCGCATTTCCGGCACCAGCACACGAACGGCGCGCACGTCGTAGATCTGGCTGAACTCCAGCCCCTTGCGCTGCATTTTGCGCCAGATCGAATAGATGTGTTTGGCCCGGCCGCTGATGTCGGCATCGACGCCGGTGGCCTGCAACTCGACTTTCAGCTGGTTCATCACATCGGCAATGAAACGCTCGCGATCCAGACGCCGCTCGTGCAGCAACTTGGCGATCTGCTTGTACTGATCGGGCTCAAGGTAACGGAAGGACAAATCCTCCAGTTCCCATTTGATATGACCGATACCGAGACGGTGAGCCAGCGGCGCGTAGATGTCGAAGACTTCACGGGCAACGCGATTACGCTTTTCGTCGTCGGCGGTTTTCACCGCACGGATCGCGCAGGTGCGCTCGGCCAGTTTGATCAGCGCGACGCGCACGTCGTCGACCATGGCCACCAGCATTTTGCGCAGGTTTTCGACCTGGCCCTGGGTGCCCAGCACCAACGATTGACGGGGGCTCAGGCTGGCGCTGATCGCCGCCATGCGCAACACGCCGTCGATGAGTTTGGCGACCACCGGACCGAAGCGCTGGCTGACCGCCGGCAGTTCGATCTGGCCTTCGCGCACGCCGCGGTACAGGACCGCTGCGACCAACGAATCCTGATCGAGTTTGAGGTCGGCGAGAATCTCGGCGATTTCAAGGCCGGTGCGGAAACTCGAGGTCCCTTCGGACCATAGATTCTTCGCCGCATTGGCCTGTTGTTCAGACACGCGAGCGAACTCGCACGCTTCCTTCAAGGCTTCGCGATCCAGTGCCAGATCGACACTGACCGCATGATCGAGCCAAGCCTCGAGATTGATACTGCCGTCAGTGTTGATCGGCTGGTGTGCTCTCACCTGTACCATCTTGCTTACCTTCCCTACGACGCAGATTCAATGCGTCAATTCGCTGACCTTCATTGCCCGATTGCCCTCACGGGGCTACTGCAAGAGCGGCACGGGCGGCCAGTCGGACCAGACGAGCCGTCCTAGCTCGCTTCAAATAACGCCATGGCCTCGACATGTGCCGTCTGAGGAAACATATCGAGAATCCCGGCACGTTTTAACCGGTAGCCCTGCTTGATCAATTCGACCGTATCGCGCGCCAGCGTTGCCGGGTTGCACGATACGTACACCAACCGTTTGGCGCCCAGGGACGCCAGCTTGCGCACGACCTCGAAAGCACCGTCACGCGGTGGGTCCAAGAGTACCGCACAAAAGCCTTCGCGCGCCCATTCGGCATCGGTCAAAGGCTGGGATAAATCGGCCTGAAAAAAAGTCGCATTATGAAGATTGTTGCTAGCTGCATTCGCGGCTGCTCGCTCGACCATCGCCTGCACACCTTCCACTGCCACCACTTCGCGAACGACCTTGGCCAGCGGCAAGGCAAAGTTACCCAACCCACAGAATAGATCGAGAACCCGTTCCTCCGCTGTCGGCTTCAGCCACTCCAACGCCTGGGCGATCATCGCTTCATTGACCCCGGCGTTGACCTGGATGAAATCTCCCGGTCGGTACGCCAGATTCAAGTCCCACTGTTCAAGTCGATAACCCAACGACTGGTCAGTCTCGATTGGTTGCGGTTCACCGTCTCCGTGCAGCCACAGCTGGGCTTCATGGAACGCGCAGAAATCCTTGAGGATCGTCATGTCGGCGTCGGACAGCGGCGCCATGTGCCGCAGCAACACCGCCAACGACGAACCGCTGAACAATTCCACATGCCCCAGCGCCTGAGGTTTGCTCAAGCGTCGAAGCATTTCCGGCAAGCGGGTCATGATCGGCTGCAAGGGCTGGACCAACACCGGGCATTCGTTGATGGCCACGATGTCCTGACTGCCCGCCGCGCGGAAACCGACTTCGAGCTTCTTCGCTTTCATGTCCCAACGCACCGCCACTCGAGCGCGACGGCGGTAACCGAATTCCGGACCGCTCAACGGCGCTGCCCACTCTTGGGGTTCGACACCGGCGACCTTGGACAGTTGTTCGGCGAGCATGCGCTGTTTCAGGGCAAGTTGTTCAGTGTGCGGCAGATGTTGCACGCTGCAACCGCCACAGCGGCCGGCATGCGGGCACGGCGCCGGACGACGCAACTCGCTGGCCTGGAACACCCGTTCGGTGCGCGCCTCGACCACTTTGCCGTGGGCACCCAACACGCGCGCCTCGACGTCTTCGCCCGCCAGCGCGCCGAGGACGAACCAGGTGCGACCTTCGAAAAACGCGATACCGCGACCGTCATTGGCCAGGCGCTCGATGCTCAAGCGCTGCTTTTTGCCGGTCGGAATTTGCGGGGTCTTGCTGCCGCCAGTGGGTTGGAAGCGCAGGCCTCTCTCTTGCTTGGCCATCAGTTGGGCGCGTCGAAAATGCCGGTCGACAAGTAACGGTCGCCACGGTCGCAAATGATCGCGACGATCACCGCGTTTTCAACTTCCCGGGACAGGCGCAGCATCGCTGCCACCGCACCGCCCGAGGACACGCCGCAGAAGATGCCTTCTTCGCGGGCCAGACGACGGGTCACGTCTTCAGCTTCGCTTTGCGCCATGTCGACAATGCGGTCGACACGATCGGCTTGATAAATCTTCGGCAGGTATTCCTGCGGCCAGCGACGGATACCCGGAATCGCCGAGCCTTCCATCGGTTGCAGGCCGATGATCTGCACGTTGTCGTTCTGCTCTTTCAAGTAGCGCGAGACACCCATGATGGTGCCGGTGGTGCCCATCGAACTGACGAAATGAGTGATGGTGCCCTCGGTCTGGCGCCAGATTTCCGGGCCGGTGGTGGTGTAGTGCGCTTCGGGGTTATCGCCGTTGGCGAACTGATCCAGCACCTTGCCACGGCCTTCGGCTTCCATTCGCTGAGCGAGGTCGCGCGCGCCTTCCATGCCTTCTTCCTGGGTGACCAGGATCAGCTCGGCGCCATAGGCCGTCATCGCGGCCTTACGTTCGGCGCTGGAGTTGTCCGGCATGATCAGGATCATCTTGTAACCCTTGATCGCGGCAGCCATGGCCAGCGCGATACCGGTGTTACCCGAAGTCGCTTCGATCAGCGTATCGCCGGCGTGGATCTGCCCACGCAATTCAGCGCGGGTAATCATCGACAGCGCCGGCCGGTCCTTGACCGAACCCGCCGGGTTATTCCCTTCGAGCTTGAGCAAAAGGGTATTGCTGGTGGCGCCAGGCAGGCGCTGCAAACGGACCAGCGGGGTGTTGCCGACGCAATCGGCGATGGTTGGGTACTGCAAGGTCATGGCGTATTCGCAATCCAGACTGCGGGGGCGCCTATCATACCGGCAAACGCGAGCAGGCCATATCACGCAAAGTGCGGTGCTTATGGCTTATGGGAATAAGGGGCTGTTTCAGCGTTACGCTCCCACAGGGTGCGGGGTTGATCAGACGATTTGTGGTCGGCAAAGATCCACTGTGGGAGCGAGCCTGCTCGCGATGGCGTCGTCACTGACGCCATCACTCTCAGCCACTAACCGAATATTTAGCCGCAGCCCACGCCCAGTGTTCTGTGCCCAAAGACTCCCGCCCTGCCGCTTCACCGCATTCCTCGCAATGCTCAACCCCAAGCCGAACCCGCCATCCCCCGGCCGCGAGCCGTCGAGTCGAATGAACGGACAGAAGATCCGCTCCAGATCCGCCTCAGCCACCCCGCCGCCCTCATCTTCCAGCCACAAATGCCAGAAGTCGCCGTCACGTTGCCCGCTGAAACGAACGATACCGCCACTCGGCGAATGACGAATGGCATTGCGCAGAATGTTCTCCAGCGCCTGCGCCAAGGTGTTGAGATTGCCCCGAACCCAACAGGACGAATCCACCGCGCACTGCAACTGGCTCGCCGGCCAGGTACTTTCATAACAAGCGTTTTCCGTGAGCATTTCCCACAGCGCCTGGACCTGGATCGCTTCGTCGGGCAACGGTGCGCGCTCGGTGTCGAGCCAGGCCAGTTGCAGAGTGTCTTCTACCAGCCGCTGCATGCCATCGACTTCCCGCCCGATGCGCTCGCGCAATTGCGCCAGCCCCTGCTCGCTTTCGCTGGCGACCCGCAGACGGCTCAGCGGCGTGCGCAGTTCGTGGGACAAGTCGCGCAGCAATTGCTGCTGCAGGGCCACAGTGCTTTGCAATCGCTCGGCCATGTGGTCGAAGGCCCGACCCAGCTCTCCGAGTTCATCCGAACGTTTGGTGGTGCTGCTCGACAGACGCACATTCAACTGGTCGGCGCGCCAGGCATTGGCCTGCTCGCGCAATTGATTCAACGGCACGACCAGCAGCCGATACAGGCCGACGCACAGCAACAGCGTGAACAATCCCGGGATGATGCCGTTGGTGATCACGCGCCAGAACAGCCTGTATTGGCCGGGCATGAAGCGCTGGGGCAGTTCGATGACCAGGCTGCCAGCCGTCGAATCGCCGGGAAACGGCACGCGCAGCCACGGCAGGCGTTTCTTGTGAATGGGCCAATCCAGGCCGCGCAGGAAAGTCAGTCGCTCGATTTCCTGGTCAGTGAGCGGCTGGCTGCTTAGGGACTGCAAATCACCGCTGATGACGCCAACCCAGCCTGTTTCACGCTGTTTCATACCATGCAGCCAGGCATCGACGCCCGCGCTCTGCTCCGAACGCCACGCCTGCTCGGCCTCGGCGGCATACCCCGTCAGCGTGACTCGGGCCTGATCCGACAAAAACTGGTTTCGCTGCTCCATGTAGCGCCCCCAGGACCAGCTCAGCCAGATCATCAGCAGACAGAACGCCACCAACAGACATGCCAGTTTCCAGAACAGCGAGTGTCGGCCCGGCAAGTCAGACCATTTCATCGCCGGCACTCAACACGTAACCCTTGCCCCAGACCGTACGCACTTCCCGCTCGGTGTAGCCGATGCCCTTGAGTTTGCGGCGGATCTGACTGATGTGCATGTCGAGGCTGCGGTCATGGGCGGCAAAACCGCGTTGCAGCACGTGCTGATAAAGGAAGGCTTTGCTCAGCACTTCATCGCCATTGCGATTCAAGGTGTCCAGCAATCGATACTCGCTGCGGGTCAGGCCGGCGGCGAGTTCGCCATAGGAAACGTCACAGAGTTCGTCATCGAAACGCAGGCTGTCGACCGAGGACGTCGCCGCTGCCCGCTCCGGCCGACGGTCGAGCGCCACCCGGCGCAGGATCGCTTCGATGCGCACACGCAACTCGGCCATGCTGAAAGGCTTTGGCAGGTAATCATCGGCCCCGAGGCGAAAACCGCTGATGCGATCCGCCTCGGCGCCCAGCGCCGACATCAGCACCACCGGGGTCGAATGGCTCTGGCGCAGTTGCGTCAGCACGTTCAACCCGTTCAGCCCTGGCAGCAAAATGTCCATCAGCACCACGTCGAAGGGTTGCTGGCGGGCAATGTCCAGGCCTTCCTGGCCGTTCTGGCACCAGGTCACCTGAAAACCGCACCGGCCCAGATGCTCGTGCACATAAGCGCCGAGCACGAGATCGTCTTCAATGGACAGGATGCGAGGATGGCCAACAGAGATGGGAGTCATGAGTATCTGCAAATAATTCTCAGTTGGAGATTATTCAAGATTGCCTGACGTTGGGCAACCCAAGGTTTGCCCGTGGCGCGAAAGCGCCGGTCCGGCCGACGAATGACGACATCAATTTTACGAAGATTGCCTGCCTGCAAATCGCTACACTGGCCCGATGGCGCGTGCCGGACGCACGTGCAGGTCAATCAATAGCTGGATGCAGGAGAGATGCGTGCTCAAGAAACTGGGAATTAAAGGCCGCGTGCTGTTGCTGACCCTGTTGCCGACCAGCCTGATGGCGCTGATCCTGGGTGGCTATTTCACCTGGATGCAGCAATCCGACCTGCAAACCCAACTGATGCAGCGCGGTGAGATGATCGCCGAACAGCTCGCGCCCTTGGTGGCCCCGGCCATGGGCCGCAAAGACAACGAGCTGCTGGAGCGTATCGCCACCCAGTCGCTGGAAACACCGGACGTGCGCGCCGTGACCTTCCTCGCCGCCGACCGTACGCCCGTAGCCCACGCCGGCCCGACCATGCTCAACCCGGCGCCGTTGGGCAATGGCTCAAAGATGCTGCGCCACAGTGGCAACGATGCGACACGCTATCTGCTGCCGGTCTTTGGCAAGCACCGCAACCTTGCCGGCGACCTGATACCGGATGAAGCCGACCGACTGTTGGGCTGGGTCGAACTCGAACTGTCCCACAGCGGCATGCTGCTGCGCGGTTACCGCAGCCTGTTCGCCAGCCTGCTGCTGATCGGCGCGGGCCTGGCCGGCGCAGCGCTGCTCGCCTTGCGCATGGGCCGGACCATCAACCGGCCGATCAGCCAGATCAAACTGGCGGTAGCGCAACTCAAGGACGGCCATCTGGAAACCCGTCTGCCACCCCTTGGCAGTCAGGAACTGGATGAGCTCGCGTCCGGCATCAACCGCATGGCCGGCACGTTGCAAAACGCGCAGGAAGAGTTGCAGAACAGTGTCGACCAGGCCACCGAAGACGTGCGCCAGAACCTGGAAACCATCGAGATCCAGAACATCGAACTGGACCTGGCGCGCAAGGAAGCCCTGGAAGCGAGCCGGATCAAATCCGAGTTCCTGGCCAACATGAGCCATGAAATCCGCACCCCGCTCAATGGCATTCTCGGCTTCACGCACCTGCTGCAAAAAAGCGAGCTGACCCCGCGTCAGCTCGACTACCTGGGCACCATCGAAAAGTCCGCCGACAGCCTGCTGGGGATCATCAACGAGATCCTCGACTTCTCGAAAATCGAGGCCGGCAAACTGGTGCTCGACAATATTCCGTTCAACCTGCGCGACCTGCTGCAGGACACCCTGACCATCCTCGCCCCGGCCGCCCATGCCAAACAGCTTGAGTTGGTGAGCCTGGTGTATCGCGACACGCCGTTGTCGCTGGTGGGCGATCCGCTTCGGCTCAAGCAGATCCTCACCAACCTGGTGAGCAACGCGATCAAGTTCACTCGCGAAGGCACCATCGTCGCCCGGGCCATGCTCGAAGAAGAACACGAAGACAGCGTGCAACTGCGCATCAGCATTCAGGACACCGGCATCGGCCTGTCGAACCAGGATGTGCGCGCGCTGTTCCAGGCGTTCAGCCAGGCTGACAATTCGCTGTCCCGACAGCCAGGAGGCACGGGCCTGGGTCTGGTGATTTCCAAGCGCCTGATCGAACAGATGGGCGGCGAGATCGGTGTCGACAGTACGCCGGGCGAAGGTTCGGAATTCTGGATCAGCCTCAGCCTGCCCAAGACCCGCGACGACGCCGAAGACCTGCCCGGCCCGCCGCTGCTCGGGCGCCGCGTCGCGGTGCTGGAAAACCATGAACTGGCCCGTCAGGCCTTGCAGCATCAGCTGGAAGATTGCGGCCTGGCCGTCACGCCGTTCAATACCCTGGAAAGCCTGACCAATGGCGTGACCGGCGCGCATCAGACCGATCAGGCGATCGATCTGGCGGTGCTCGGCATCACCAGCAACGACATGCCACCGGAGCGCCTCAACCAGCACATCTGGGACCTCGAACACCTGGGCTGCAAAGTGTTGGTGCTGTGCCCGACCACCGAACAGACGCTGTTCCACCTCTCGGTGCCCAACCCGCACAGTCAGCTTCAGGCCAAACCGGCCTGCACCCGCAAGTTGCGTCGGGCATTGTCCGATCTGGTCAACCCGCGCCAGCAGCGCAGCGAGCCCGGCGAACCGGTATCGAGCCGCGCGCCGAAGGTGCTGTGCGTCGACGACAACCCGGCCAACTTGTTGCTGGTGCAAACCCTGCTCGAAGACATGGGTGCCAAGGTGCTCGCGGTCGAAAGCGGTTACGCGGCAGTCAAAGCAGTGCAAAGCGAGACTTTTGACCTGGTGCTGATGGACGTGCAAATGCCCGGCATGGACGGCCGTCAAAGCACCGAGGCGATTCGTCAGTGGGAAAGCGAGCGGCATTGCACGCCGCTGCCGATCGTCGCCCTCACCGCCCACGCCATGGCCAACGAAAAACGCGCGCTGCTGCAAAGCGGCATGGACGACTACCTGACCAAACCGATCAGCGAACGACAACTGGCCCAGGTGGTGTTGAAGTGGACAGGCCTGGCGTTGCGCAATCACGGGCCGGAGCGCTCCAGCGACAGCCATGGCGGCGCCCATGAATTGCAGGTGCTCGACCACGACGAAGGCTTGCGCCTGGCCGCCGGCAAGGCCGATCTGGCTGCGGACATGCTGGCGATGTTGCTGGCCTCCCTGGAAGCTGATCGCGAGGCCATTCGCCTGGCCCGGGAAACCAATGACAACAACGCCTTGATCGAGCGCGTCCACCGCCTGCACGGCGCGACTCGTTATTGCGGCGTCCCGCAACTGCGTGCCGCCTGCCAGCGCAGCGAAACCCTGCTCAAGCAACAGGACCCCAAAGCCCCCGGCGCCCTGGAAGAACTCGACCGTGCGATCAACCGCCTGGCCGCCCATGCCCGGATAAACGCTTGATGCAGCGCAATGGCGCCGGCCAGCATCGGCGCTAAGCTCACCGGGTTCTGTTCGTCGCGGCACCATTCCAGGTGTGGGAGCCCCTCGCCACAGCCGTTCGCACAATAGAACGGTGCGCGGCCACACAGGACTCGAAAAAAATCAGGAGGACCGTATGCGCACGATTCTTTTCAGCAGCCAGACCTACGACCGTGACAGTTTTCTCGGCACCGAACTGCCTGCCGGTATCGAGCTGCACTTTCAATCGGCGCGGCTGAGCCTCGATACGGTGGCGCTGGCGGAGCATCACGAGGTGGTCTGCGCGTTCATCAATGATGACTTGAGCGCGCCGGTGCTGGAACGTCTGGCAGCGGGCGGCACACGCTTGATCGCCCTGCGCTCGGCCGGTTACAACCATGTCGATCTCGCGGCGGCGAAGCGTTTAGGGCTGTCAATTGTGCGGGTCCCGGCATACTCGCCGCACGCGGTGGCCGAGCACGCGGTGGCGCTGATCCTGGCGCTCAACCGTCGCCTGCACCGTGCCTACAACCGTACCCGCGAAGGGGATTTCAGCCTGCACGGCCTGACCGGTTTCGATTTGGTGGGCAAGACGGTCGGCGTGGTCGGCACCGGGCAGATCGGCGCAACCTTCGCGAAAATCATGAACGGTTTCGGTTGCCGGTTGCTGGCCTACGACCCCTACCCCAATCCGCAGGTCGAAGCCCTCGGCGCCCGCTACCTGAGCTTGCCGCAATTGCTGGCCGAGTCGCAGATCATCAGCCTGCACTGCCCGCTCAATGAACAGAGCAAACACTTGATCAACCGTGAATCACTGGCGCACTTGCAGCCCGGCGCGATGTTGATCAACACCGGACGCGGCGGCCTGGTGGACACGCCGGCGCTGATTGATGCACTGAAGGACGGCCAATTGGGGTATCTGGGGCTGGATGTCTATGAAGAGGAAGCGCAGCTGTTCTTCGAGGACCGCTCCGACCTGCCGCTGCAGGACGATGTGCTGGCGCGGCTGCTGACCTTTCCGAACGTGATCATCACCGCGCACCAGGCCTTCCTGACCCGCGAAGCCCTGGACGCGATTGCCACGACCACCCTACAGAACATCGCGGCATGGGCCGCCGGCACGTCGCAGAATCAGGTCGAAGGCTGACCCGATCAGGCCTTGGACAAGAGAATCATCAGGCCCAGCCAGCCGAAACCCAGCAAGCGTTGCCCCACGGAATGCCCGCGACGCAGCAGGAACCAGACAAAAAACGGCGGCAGAAAGAAAATCATCAGCTTCAGCCACAGTTCCACCGGACGCACGCCGTTGGAGGCGGGCATCGACGCCGCCATCTCGATTGGGGCTGCGGTTTTGCGTTTACGCCCGAATGCGGCCGGGGTCACCCTGGCCACTTTCTCATCCTCCGGTAAACGCCCGAAAGAAAGGGGTGCCTGCACAGGCGCTGCCGTCGAAGTGGCCGCTTGCACCGTTCCCGCCGGTGCACCGCAATGAATGCAAGCAGGCGCCGTGGAGCTGATGCGTTGCTTGCACTCATAACATTCGATTAACGCCATGTCCGTTCCTTAGAAATGCAAAAGCGGCAGTGTGCCATGAGTCGACCGGTGATTTGAACCAGATCGAAGGTCATCTGCCCGCGCCATGCTGCGAGCAGGCCCGTGATAGCATACCGCGCATATTTGGAGGACCCATGGTCGAACACGATTTCCGCTATAGCCTGATGAACCCGCAACACACCCTCACCGAATGCCGCGCCCTTGTGCCGGGGCGTTATCAAGTCACCGGCAACGGCGGCTCGATTCGTAATAACGACGTGCTGATCGTGACCCTCAAAGGTGCCAAGGACCTGTCCATGCGCCTGACCGTGGAAACGGTTCGCCACTTGATCAACCCGCCCGGCCAATGGGTCGCAGTGGCCAGTGGTCCGGTGTTCGGCGAATTGGCGATCCACACCTGGAAAGTCAACTGCGACAGCTGCGCCAAAGAGCTGAGCTTTGAGTTTGCGGTCGATGCCAAACTGGGCAACAAGGCAGAAAAACCTGCCGCCACTGCGCGCATTGCCGAGCTGGGCTGGACCACCGTTGGCGAGAAGCACCTGTGCCCGACCTGCCAGGAGCCCGCGTGATGAAACACCTCGCCCTGACCGCCCTGGTTGGTGCCAGCCTGCTGGGCTGCGCCGCCGAGCCGGTGAAATTGCAACAAAACCGCAGCTACATCCTGGAATGGATCGGCGAACGTCCACTGATGGATTACAGCCACCTGACCATCACCCTCGGTGAAGACGGTCGGGCTTACGGCAATGGCGGCTGCAACCACTGGTTTGCACCGTACACGCTCGAAGGTGACAAGCTGAGCTTCGGCAAAATCGGCAGCACCCGCAAAATGTGCGCACCAGCCGTGATGGAGCAGGAAAAGCGCTTCATGCAGGCCCTGGAAAATGTGCAGCGCTGGGATGTTTCGCCGATCGAACAGATGCGCTTCTGGCCGGCCGAAGGCAAGCCGTTGCGTTGGTGGCTTGAAGAGGGTTGATAACCCCGAGCTGTGGCCAAGTGAATACCTGTGGCGAGGGAGCTTGCTCCCGCTGGGCTGCGCAGCAGCCCTAAAACCCGTCACCTCGGTTCATCAGGAACACCGTTTGTACCGGTTTTGCGACTGCTGCGCAGTCGAGCGGGAGCAAGCTCCCTCGCCACAAGATCCATGCGCAGTCACTTGACCGCTTGCAACGCCTCAAGCTTGGCCATCACCCCAGCCGCCGTCTGCTCGCCCATCAACTGCTCGCGTACCTTGCCTTTGTTGTCGATGATGTAGGTCACCGGCAACGCTTCGCTGCGCGGCAACTCGAAAAGATCCGCCGGGTCCGACGCCAGCACGGTGAACTTGATCCCCAGTTTCTCGCTGGCGCTTTTCAGCTCTTCCCCCTGCACATTGTCGAAATTGACCCCGAACACACCTATCTTCTTGTCCTTCAACTGATCCGCCAGCGTGTTCAACTCCGGGATCTCGGTACGGCACGGGCCGCACCATTCAGCCCAGTAGTTGAGGACCACCCATTGGTTGTCCAGACGTTCGGCGGCGACTTTCTGGCCGTTCTGGTCGATGCCATAGTCGTTGCCACAGCCCCCCAGCATCAACGTACCGATGATCGCCAATGCTGCTGCCAGTCGTCTTGTCATGTCGTAATCCTTGTTCAAAATTGAATGCGCCTGCGACCCATCGCCTCCCGAGGTTCTGGATTACGCGCTGCACAGTTAGAATAGCCGCCACCTTACGCAAGATGCGACCCGCACATGACCGATCTGACGCTTTATCACAACCCGCGCTGCTCGAAATCCCGCGGTGCGCTCGAACTGCTGGAAGCCCGTGGCCTGACCCCGACCGTGATCCGCTACCTGGAAACGCCGCTGGACGCCGCGCAAATCCAGAGCCTGCTGACCAAACTCGGCATCAGCGCCCGGCAACTGCTGCGCACCGGCGAGGACGAATACAAGACTCTCAACCTGGCCGACAGCAGTTTGAGCGAGGAGCAATTGATCGCCGCCATCGCCGCCAACCCGAAACTCATGGAGCGACCGATTCTGGAAGTCGGCGACAAAGCCATCATCGGCCGTCCGCCGGAGAATGTGCTGGAGTTGCTGCCGTGAGCGCGCCGTACATTCTGGTTCTGTATTACAGCCGTAGCGGCTCGACCAATGAAATGGCCCGGCAGATTGCCCGTGGTGTCGAGCAGGCCGGGATGGAAGCGCGCTTGCGCACGGTGCCGCCGATCTCCACCGAATGCGAAGCCGTGTCGCCGGACATCCCCGATGAAGGCGCGCTGTACGCCAGCCTCGACGACCTGAAGCACTGCGCGGGCCTGGCCATGGGCAGTCCGACCCGGTTCGGCAACATGGCCGCGCCGCTCAAGTACTTCCTCGACGGCACCAGCAATCTTTGGCTGACGGGGGCGCTGGTGGGCAAACCGGCCGGGGTATTCACCTCCACCGCAAGCCTGCACGGTGGTCAGGAAACCACGCTGCTGTCGATGATGTTGCCGTTGCTGCACCACGGCATGCTGATTACCGGCCTGCCGTATAGCGAATCGGCCCTGCTGGAAACCCGGGGCGGCGGCACGCCGTATGGCGCCAGTCATCACGCCGGGGCGGATGGCAAAAGCGGTTTGAACGAACATGAAGTCGCGCTATGCCGGGCCTTGGGCCTGCGTCTGGCGAAGACTGCGCAGAAACTGGGGAACTGACGTGGCGAAAAAGCCGAAGATTCTGCCCTCGATCGAATGGCTCGAACCGCGGGTCCGGGCGATGCGCGCGATCAGCCTGCTGTGCTTTTTCGGGCTGGTGGGGCTGCTGTGCGCCTATTATCTGGTATTTGCCGACCTGCACGGCGCCCGGCCGTGGGTGATTTTGCTGATCGAACTGGTGCCCCTGCTATTGCTCGCACCGGGGATGATCATCGGCAGCGCACGCGGGCATTCGTGGATGTGTTTTGTGGTGAATCTGTATTTCATCAAGGGCGCACTGGCCGCGTATGACCCCAATCGGCAGCTGTTTGGCTTGCTGGAAATGGGCGCGAGCCTGGCGGTGTTTTGCTCGGCGCTGTTGTATGTGCGGTGGCGGTTTCAGTTGAATCGCAAGTTGGCGGGTGAAGGCGAGATCTCCGCCGCCTGATCTGACGCCTTCGCGGGCAAGCTTCGCTCCTACAAGGGCTGCACCGCACCTGTAGGAGCAAAGCTTGCTCGCGAAGGCCACGACTCGGTCTTAATGATTGACGGTGTACGCCAGCATCATCGAAATCTGGCTCATCGGCCGGCCGCCACTCTGTTCATGCCACTGGTTGAACACATCCTGCACCAACGCCAGGTCCCGCTGGCTGGTCGGCACCTTGTCGACGATCTTCTGCGCGTTCAGCCCCGCCACCACGTCATAGCTCGGCACAAACGTATCCTTGCCGACCATGCGCAAGAAACGCGGCGCCGACAACCCGCCCAATTGATGGCCGCGCTTTTTCAGGTACGTCCACAGCCCGACGATGTCCGTCACCGGCCAATCGGCGATCAATGCGCCGAAGCTGCCCTTCTCATGCGCCACGTCCAGTACGAACTGCGCATTGCGCGGCACGCTCTTGAGCTTGCCCAGGTGTCGGATGATCCGCGCGTCCTGCATCAGGCGCTCAAGGTGTTCGGCGCTCATCAGCACCACCTTTTCCGGGTCGAACTTGAAGAACACTTCTTCGAACGACGGCCACTTGGCGTCCACAAGACTGTGTTTGAGGCCGGCGCGAAACACGCGCAGGGCCATGGTCGAGAGATAACGATCGTCGCTGATCTTGCGCAGTTGCGCCGGGGTCTTGGGAACGGGCAGATGGGCTTCCAGTTCAGCTGCTGAACCGAAGCGATTCAGACAGTATTCGTGCAGCCACTTGTAATCGCGCATGCCCTCTCCTGGAGGTTGAAACAAAAAACAATTGCAGGAGTGAGCCTGCTCGCGATAGAGATGTGTCATTCAACGTTGATGTCGACTGACACGACGCAATCGCGAGCAGGCTCGCTCCTACCGTTTCTGATTAGAGGTTGACCACGTTGACGAACCGCGAAGCGGCGGTTTCGTCGATCTTGAGGCTGGTGAAGTCGAACAGGTTACGGTCCGCCAGTTGCGACGGTTGCACGTTCTGCAAGCTGCGGAAAATGCTTTCGGTGCGGCCCGGGGTCTTGCGTTCCCACTCTTGCAGCATGTCCTTAACCACCTGACGTTGCAGGTTTTCCTGGGAGCCGCAGAGGTTGCACGGGATGATCGGGAATTGCTTGAAGTCCGAGTAGGCCTGAATGTCTTTTTCGTTGCAGTAGGCCAGTGGCCGGATCACCACATTGCGGCCGTCGTCGGCGCGCAGCTTCGGCGGCATGGCCTTGAGCGAACCGTTGAAGAACATATTAAGGAAGAATGTCTCGACGATGTCGTCGCGGTGGTGACCGAGGGCCATTTTGGTCGCGCCGATTTCGTCGGCAAAGGTGTAGAGCGTGCCGCGACGCAGGCGCGAGCACAACGAGCAGGTGGTCTTGCCTTCCGGGATCAGCTCCTTGACCACCGAGTAAGTGTCTTTCTCGACAATGTGGTACTCGATGCCCAGCGTTTTCAGATAGGCCGGCAACACGTGTTCAGGGAAGCCTGGCTGTTTCTGGTCCATGTTCACGGCCACGATCTCGAACTTGATCGGAGCGACCTTCTGCAAGTGCAAGAGCACGTCGAGCATGGTGTAGCTGTCTTTACCACCGGACAGGCAGACCATGACCTTGTCGCCGTCTTCAATCATGTTGAAATCGGCAACAGCCTCACCCGCCTGACGGCGAAGGCGCTTTTGCAGTTTGTTCTGGTTGACCGTGAGAGTGCCCATGACGCGAGATCCGTAAGGTGTGACGAAAGGCCGGCATTTTACGCAAAAACCCATCGTCGGCGAAGTGCCTGGCAACTGCACTTTATCTGAGCTGAGCTTACCCCTGTGGCGAGGGAGCTTGCTCCCGCCGGGTCGCGCAGCGGCCCCAAAACCATCCTGCACCATCGGGTCAGTCAAACCCCGTCGGCCGTTTTTGCGACGGCTGCGCAGCCGAACGGGAGCAAGTTCCCTCGCCACATAGGTCGCGCAAGACCCTGCGGCGATTAACAGCAGGGTTTACAGCGCAATTTGCTCTAACGCCCTACAACCTGCGCCGTGAAGACCTTTCTATACTGCGACATAAGGTCGCATACATATCCAGACCTTTTACTTACTTGGCCACTTTGGCCTGTAGGCGCTCCACTGGGGGGCGACGGTAAAAACAAGAGGAGTGACTGGCATGATCCATCACGTAGTGGGGCTCTTCACCCACCCCGACCAGGAATGGAAAGAAATCCGTGGCGACCAAGAGGAAAGCATCAGCCACATGTACCTGACTCACACGCTGATTCTGGCGGCAATTCCCGCTGTGTCGGCGTTTATCGGCACCACTCAGGTCGGCTGGGTCATCGGCAATCGAGCGCCGGTCATGTTGACCCAGGAAAGCGCGCTATGGATGACGATCATGTCGTACCTGGCGATGCTCGGCGGCGTCGCGGTCATGGGCGCATTCATCCACTGGATGGCCCGTACTTATGACGCCAATCCAAGCCTGGCCCGCTGCGTTGCATTTGCGACCTATACCGCGACCCCGCTGTTCATCGGCGGTCTGGCGGCGCTGTACCCTCATATGTGGCTGGGGATGATCGTCGGAACGGCGGCCATCTGCTACACGGTGTACTTGCTGTATGTGGGGCTACCCACTTTCATGAACATTCCATCAGACGAGGGCTTTCTGTTTTCCAGTTCGGTACTTGCCGTAGGCCTGGTGGTGCTGGTCGCCATCATGGCGTTTACAGTGATTGTCTGGGGACTCGGCGTGGGGCCGGTCTACACCAATTAGCAACTCACCACCCAAAAACAAGATCTGCCAACACAGGCCGCCGCAAGGCGGCCTTCTAATGTGTGAGGGGTAACGACCATTCGGCGCCTCGGCGATTCGCAAGGCCCCGGGGTTGCGGCATACTCGACGTCTCTGGAGATCCATCAAGCATGCCCGAGCAACTCAATACCCGCGTCGAAGACTGTTATCAGCTGGCCGAATCCTTTTTCAAACGAACTTTCAAACGCCCCGTGGTGAGCCTCAAGCTGCGCGGTCAAAAAGCCGGTGTCGCGCATTTGCACGAGAACCTGCTGCGCTTCAATCCGCAGCTGTACCGGGAAAACACTGAAGACTTCCTCAAGCAGACCGTGGCCCACGAGGTCGCGCACCTGATCGCCCATCAACTGTTCGGCGACCGCATTCAGCCGCACGGTGAAGAGTGGCAATTGATCATGCGCGGCGTGTACGAACTGCCGCCCAATCGCTGCCACACCTACGACGTCAAACGCCGCAGCGTGACGCGCTACATCTACAAATGCCCGTGCGTCGACAGCGATTTCCCGTTTTCGGCCCAGCGCCATGGTCTGGTACGGCAAGGGCGGCGGTATTTGTGCCGGCGGTGCCGCAGCACGTTGGTGTTCAGTGGGGAGATGCGGGTCGAGTAGTCAGATTTGTGGTGGCGGTGCCGGACTCATCGCGAGCAGGCTCGCTCCCACAGGTATTGATTTCGAGCACAAGCTTTGTGAACGACACAGATCCTGTGGGAGCGAGGCTTGCCCGCGAAGAGGCCGGTACAGACGCTAGAGAATCACCTTGGCACGGCGCAATTCTGCAATCCGCTCAGCACTCATCCCCAACTCCCCCAACACCTGATCCGTATGCTGTCCCAACACCGCGCCGATATGCCGCGGCGCCGGCAATCCCTCTGAGAATTTCAACGGGCACGCCATCTGCGCCTGCGCAGAACCGTCCCCCCGCGGCACCTGCGTCACCAACTCCCGCGCCTGCAACTGCGGATGCTGCACCGCCTCGGCCAAACTCAGCACCGGCTCGACACACGCATCGACCCCGGCAAACAACTCGCACAGTTGCGCAAAGTCATGTTTCTCGAATTCGGCTTTCAACTCATTCTTCAGTACCTGTTGCTCGGCGGGTTTGGGCGACAGGCCCTTGGCCGCCAGCTCCGGCCGCCCCAGCGCGCTGCACAGTTGCTGCATGAAGGCCGGTTCCAGACTGCCCACCGATAACCAGCGCCCGTCCCGCGAACGGTAGTAGTCGTAGAAGCTGCCGCCATTGAGCATCTGATCCTCCCTGCCCGGCTCCACACCACAGGCCAGGTACCCGGCGCCGGCCATGGCGTTGAGGCTGAAGGCGCAGTCGGTCATGCTCACATCCAGATGCTGCCCCACCCCGCTGTGCTGGCGAGCGATCACCGCCGCCAGCAACCCGATCACTCCGTGCAACGAGCCGCCGGCGACATCTGCCACCTGCATGCCCAATGGCAGCGGCCCGCTCTCGGTGCGGCCGGTGTAGCTCGCCAGCCCCGCCAGCGCCAGGTAGTTGATATCGTGACCGGCGCGGTCCTTGTAGGGGCCGCTCTGGCCATAACCGGTAATCGACACGTAGATCAGCCGCGGATTGATCGCCTTCAACGCGTCATAACCCAGCCCCAGGCGTTCCATCACACCGGGGCGGAACTGTTCCAGCACGATGTCGTGGTCCGCCAGCAATTGCTTGATCACCTCCAGCGCCTCGGGCTGCTTGAGGTCCAGCGCCAGGCTGCGCTTGTTGCGATTGAGGTAGGCGTGGCTGGCCGACACCCCGTGATCGTGCGGCGGCAACACCCGGAGCAAATCCATACGGGTCGGCGATTCGATGCGTAGGACTTGCGCGCCCATGTCCGCCAGCAACAACGAGGCAAACGGCCCCGGCAGCAGCGTCGAGAAATCCAGAACCTTGAGTGATGCCAGTGGACCGGGCATGAGCGACCTCCGTGAACGATGCCTCCAGCCTAGGCAGGCAAACGCATTGCAGCAATCACCTGAAGTGTCAGCAGCTGTGACCGTTGCGCTCAAATCACGGGCAAGAAAAAACCCGCCGAAGCGGGTTTTTCAGTGCAGCCAGTCTTACTTGACGTTGCTAGGGGTTGGGCCTTCGGCCACGCCCAGGTCGTCTTCTTCACGGGTGTCGGAGATACCGCGACCGCCGGAAGCCAGCTCGATTTGCAGCTTGTCTTCGTCCAGCTCTTTGACCCACTTGGCCACGACCAGGGTCGCAACCGCGTTACCGACCAGGTTGGTCAGCGCACGGGCTTCGGACATGAAACGGTCGATACCCAGGATCAGCGCCAGGCCGGCAACCGGCAAGTGGCCAACGGCCGACAGGGTTGCTGCCAGCACAATGAAACCACTGCCGGTCACGCCTGCAGCGCCTTTGGAGGACAACAGCAACACCAGCAACAGGGTGATCTGGTGGGTGATGTCCATGTGGGTGTCGGTCGCCTGAGCGATGAACACAGCCGCCATGGTCAGGTAGATCGACGTACCGTCGAGGTTGAACGAGTAGCCGGTCGGGATTACGAGGCCGACAACGGACTTCTGTGCACCCAGGCGTTCCATTTTGATCAGCATGCGCGGCAGAGCGGATTCCGAAGAGGAAGTGCCCAGTACGATCAGCAGTTCTTCACGGATGTAGCGAATCAATTTGATTACGCTGAAGCCGTGCGCGCGGCAGATGCCGCCCAGTACCACGAGCACAAACAGGATGCAGGTAATGTAGAAGCAGATCATCAGCTGACCGAGTTGCACCAGCGAGCCGACACCGTAGGCACCGATGGTGAAGGCCATCGCACCGAACGCGCCGACTGGAGCGAGCTTCATGATCATGTTGATGATGTTGAACATCACGTGGGCAAAGCGATCGATGAAGTCCAGAACCGGCTTGCCGTAGGCACCCAGGCGATGCAGGGCGAAACCGAAGATCACCGAGAACATCAGCACTTGCAGGATGTCGCCGTTGGCGAAGGCGCCTACGATGGTGTTCGGGATCACATTGAGGATAAAGGCAACGATGCTCTGGTCTTTACCGGCCGAGATGAAGCCAGCGATTTTGCTGGTGTCCAGAGTGGTCACATCGATGTGCATGCCGGCGCCCGGTTGCACGACGTTGACCACGACCAGACCGATCAGCAAGGCAATGGTGGAGACGATTTCGAAGTACAGCAGCGCATAGCCACCGGTCTTGCCGACCGACTTCATGTTCTGCATGCCGGCGATACCGCTGACGACCGTACAGAAGATGATTGGCGCGATGACCATTTTGATCAGTTTGATGAACCCGTCACCCAGTGGCTTGAGGGCCACACCGGTCTGCGGATAGAAGTGACCGAGCAGGATGCCGATGGCGATAGCAACGATCACCTGGAAGTACAGGGATTTATACAGTGGCTGACGAGTCGTCATTGCAAAGTTCCTCAAGAGTGCCCCGTGACAACATCCGTCTGTTGCCCAAGACACTTCAATTGCGAACCCTCCTGCACTGGAGGGATTTGTTTTGTCGAGCTGCGCAACGGCAGGCATCTGCTTGTTGTATCGCAAGGCCCGTGCCACCTTTAAAAAAATGCCTGCATGCCTTTTGACATCAAGGGTTACAGGTCCAGCCTTGCCACTGACGAGCTACCACAATGTGGCGGATTTCCGCCCATCGACCAGGTCTCGTCCTACAATTTGGCGGATATCCGCCTGTTCATAACGAGGGTCGACAGCTACCATCCGTCGTTCATTGGGTCGGACCTGCCTGCCATGCGTGAACGCACCATCGCCAGTCATTTCGCCCGTGCCGCATTAGGTGGCGCGCGTCGGTTGGGTTATGACTATTCAAATCTGCTGCAACAACTCGGCATCAGCCCCGAGTTGCTGGATGAGCCACGGGCGCGAATTGCGCCGGAGCAGTTCACGCGATTGATCCAGGCGTTGTGGCTGGCCCTCGACGACGAATACCTCGGTTTCGGGCCGACGCCCAGTAAAACCGGGACCTTCGCAATGATGTGCCACGCCGTGATCCACTGCCGCAACCTCGATAAGGCGCTGCATCGCGGCTTATTGTTTTACAGCCTATTCCCTGACGGTCCGCGCCTGACCCTGACCCGCGAAGACGAATGGGTCCGCCTGAGCCTCGACGATTCAAAGTTCCAAGACCCTGATCATTTCCTCACCGAAAGCCAACTGATGGTCTGGCACCGGCTTGGCAGTTGGCTGATCGGCCAGCGCATTCGGCTGGAGCAGGCGACGTTCAGTTATCCAAAGCCCGAACACGGCGCCGAATACGATTTGCTGTTCCCCTGCCCCATGGAGTTTTCCACGGCGCAGAGCAGTTTGCTGTTTCACAGCCGCTACCTGCACATGCCGTTGTTGCAGGACGAACGCACGCTCAAGCATTTCCTCCAACATTCTCCCGCCGACCTGCTCTCGCGCCCGGATGACGGCGACAGTCTGAGCAGCCAGTTGCGCCGCTTGCTCAGCCGCGACAGTGCACGCTGGCCGGACCTGGAAGAGGTGGCTGCGCACCTGCACATCAGCCCGCAGACGTTGCGTCGGCACTTGCGCGAAGAAGGGTCGAGTTTTCAGGAATTGAAGGATCAGTTGCGCCGGGACATTGCGATTTATCACCTGGGGCGAGCAGATCTGTCGTTACAGCAGATTGCCGAGCAATTGGGGTTCGAAACTGATTTTTGGGTTGAATTGACCGGCCTCATCGCGAGCAGGCTCGCTCCTACAGGTGATCGGTGTGAACGCACATTGTGCATTCACTGAAGATCTCCTGTGGGAGCGAGCCTGCTCGCGATGAACGATGACGCGGTCTACCTGACTGAACGACTACGGCGGATCAAGCCTGTCCAGCATCCGAAACTGATTTTTGGGTTGAATTGACCGGCCTCATCGCGAGCAGGCTCGCTCCTACAGGGGATCTGCGGAGCATGCACTTTTCGCGAGCGCCGCAGATTCAATTGTAGGAGCGAGCCTGCTCGCGATGAGGCCCGAAAAAACACCGCCAACCCCTCGATCAAACCACCGGAAAATGAATCCGGAACGCCGCCCCGCCCATCGGCGAATCCCCCAGCGTCAGCTTCGCGTTGTAGCTCTCGATAATGTCCTTGACCACCGCCAACCCGATCCCCTGCCCCGGGTGCTGGCGATCCAGCCGCTCGCCCCGTTGCAGAATCCGCGCTCGCTGATCCGGCGGCACGCCCGGCCCGTCGTCTTCAACGCACAACTCGACCCCGCTCAGGGTTTCGCGCACGCTGATGCGCACTTCGCTCAGGCACAGGCGATAGGCGTTTTCCAGCAGGTTGCCCATCATCTCCAGCAGCGCGCCCTGTTCGATCGGCACGTAACACGGCTCCGGCAGGTTGAAAGCAACGCGCACGCGCTTGTCGCGGTAGACCTTGTCCAGCGTGTCGCACAGACTTTGCAGCACCGGCTGCAGGCGCACCTGGTGACGTACCAGCCCACTTTTACGCAGGCTGGCGCGTTGCAGTTGATAGCCGATCTGCTGGCTCATGCGCTCGATCTGGGTTTGCAGCAACCAGGCCTGATCTCGGTTTTCCGGGCGCTGGGCCATGTCTTCGCTGACGCCTTGCAGCACGGTCAGCGGGGTTTTCAGGCTGTGGGCCAGGTCGTCGAGGGAATCTCGGTAGCGGCTGCGCTGCTCGCGTTCGCTGTGCAGCAAGCGGTTGAGGGAGCCGGTCAGGCGCAGCAGCTCACGCGGGTGTTGTTCGCTGAGGCTTTCGCGGGCGCCGCTTTCGATTTCGTCCAGCTCCTGACTGAGCCGACGCAAGGCCTGCAAGCCCCAGGTCAGGCCGATCCACAGCAGCGCCAGCAGCACCAGCAACGCGGCACCGAAACCGAGGTAGAGGTTTTCGCGCAGGCCTTCGAGGGTGACTTCGTACTCGTGCACCGGTTGCAGGGCGACGATGCTGAATGCCGCGCTTTTGCCGCTGAGCAGTTTGACTTCGACGTCGTAGACGAAGAATTCCTGACCATCGGCCTCGCGAATGCGCGCGAATTCGTTGCCGCGTCCGTCGTAACGCGGTTTGTAGTTGATCTTCTCTTCGCCGGTGGCCTTCGAGCGCCAGACCAAATGACCTTCGCGGTCATAGATGTAACCGAGCAAGCGGCTGTCAGTCAGGTTGAAGCGCTCATCGGGCAACTGCGTCGGCATCTGCAGGGCGTTGTTTTCCACCCGGGCGGCGGAAATCAACGTGTTTACGTCCGACGCCAGGCGTTGCTCGATGGAATCCTGCAACGCCAGGCTGAACGCGCCCTGCATCGCTGGCAGCAACGCCAGCATGAACAGGACCGCCAGGGTGGCGGCGGCCAGCATCAAGCGGACACGAAGGGAGCGAATCAAGTGCAGCGCTCATTGAACAGGTAGCCGAGGCCGCGCACAGTGTCGATCGGTTTGAAACCGGCCGGGCCTTCGAGTTTGCGCCGCAGACGGCCGACCAGCACTTCGATGACGTTCGGATCGCGCTCGTCGTCATCCGGATAGAGCTGCTCCATCAAGCGGTCCTTGGCCACCACTTGCTGATGATGGCGCATCAGGTACTCGAGGATTCGATACTCGTAGGCGGTCAGCGCCAGCGGTTGTTCATCGAGGGACGCTTGTTTGCGATTGAGGTCGAGCAGCAGCGGCCCGGCGACGATGGTCGACTGGGTGAAACCGCTGGAGCGGCGCAGCAAGGCATTCAGGCGCGCATCGAGCTCTTCGAACTGGAACGGCTTGACCACGTAATCGTCGGCGCCGGCGGCGAGGCCTTCGACCTTGTCTTGCCAGTTGCCACGCGCCGTGAGGATCAGGATCGGGAAGGCCTTGCCACGCGAGCGCAGATGACGGATCAGGTCGAGCCCGCTCATGCCCGGCAGGCCGAGGTCGATCACCGCCAGGTCGTGGTTGAACTGCTCGGTCTGGTACAACGCCTCCTCGGCGTTGGCCACGGACTCGACCACGTGGCCGCTGTCCGTCAGGCGGGTTTGCAGGTGATGGCGCAACAGCGCTTCATCTTCGACGACCAGCAGTTTCATAACGCTCTCCTAGGCAAATCGTTATCTCCAGCAGCACAGTTCTCAGTCACACCGCAGAACCCTGTAGGAGCGAGCCTGCTCGCGATGGCGCCAGCACATTCGACATTGATGTCGACTGACACACCGCTATCGCGAGCAGGCTCACCCCTACAGGGATTGCACTTATCAGAAAGCGTAGTTCGCCGACAGATAGGTCTGGGCGCTGCTGGTCAGGTCCAGCGAACCCTGCTTGCTGCCACCGCGCTCGCTCATCTCGGTGCTGGCGTTGCTGCGCAGGTAACGGTAACCCAGTTCGACCGAGGTGTTTTGCGACACTTGCTGCAATACGCCAACCTGGCCGCCAATGGCGTAGCCGATGTTGCTGTCGCGGCTGAACCCTGGGGACTCCTGAGTCATTTTGGTCAGGCCGGCCGTGGCACCGCCGAACAATTTGGTGCTGGCGCCTACCGGGTAGAACAGATCGTAGCTGCCCAACAGGTTTTCCTGACGCAGTTTAATGCCATTGTGCGAACCCGACACGTTGTCGTAAGTGGCGTAGTAGCGGCCCTCGCTGCTTTGCTGGCCCAGACGCACACCCCAGGTGGTGTCCTTGCCGATCACGCCGTCGGCGTTCGGGTGGTTGAGGTTGTCGTTCAGGGCGTGGGACTTTTTGACTTTGTCGCTGGTCTGTCCAAGAGTAAGGCTGGCGAAATTATCGTTGGAAGCGAAAGCCGCGGTGCTTGCGCCCATGACGGTGAAAGCCAGAAGCAGTTTTTTGAAGTGAGTCATTGGGGAATTTCCTCATGCGCTATTTGCTTTTTGGGTACGGGGCAAGGTTACGCACCCACCCCTGAACTCCCCCTGAACGCACTCTGAACCTAAGCTGAATCAACTCCACCCGGCTGTTTTGATGACTTTTATGCAGGAGATCCGACCATGCGCGTTTTCCTCGCCCTCCTATTACTGGCCTTGAGCGGGCTCAGCCACGCCGAGATCAAGACTCAGGAGATTCCCTATCAGAGCCCCGACGGCACGAAGCTGATCGGCTATTACGCTTACGACGATGCTATTAAGGGTCAACGTCCGGGCGTGGTGGTGGTGCATGAATGGTGGGGCCTCAACGATTACACCAAGCGCCGCGCCCGTGATTTGGCCGGACTGGGTTACAGCGCGCTGGCCATTGATATGTATGGCGATGGCAAGAACACCGAGCATCCCAAGGACGCCATGGCCTTCATGCAAGCGGCGTTGAAAGACAGTGCCGCGTCCAGCGCCCGCTTCCAGGCCGGGCTCGATTTGCTGAAGAAACAGCCACAGACCCATCCGGATAAAGTCGCTGCCATCGGTTACTGCTTCGGCGGTGCCGTGGTGCTGAATGCAGCGCGTCAAGGCGTTCCGCTGGCGGGCGTGGTGAGTTTCCACGGGGCGCTGGCGACCAAAACGCCCGCAACACCGGGCAGCGTGAAAGCGAAAATCCTGGTGGAGCATGGTGCGCTGGACAGCATGGTGACGGCGGACAACGTCGCGGCGTTCAAGGCTGAGATGGACAAGGCCGGGGCCGACTATCAATTCGTCAGCCTTGAGGGCGCCAAGCATGGGTTCAGCAATCCAGATGCGGATCGGTTGGGCCATGGCGATCATGGTGGGCCGGATATCGGGTACAGCAAGGCGGCGGATGAAAAATCCTGGGCGGATATGCAGGCGTTCTTCAAAAAAATCTTCGGTTAAGCAGAAGATCGAGACGTGGCCTTCGCGGGCAAGCCTCGCTCCTACAGGGCTTGTGTCGTTCCGCCATTTCGTGATCGGCTCAAACCTGCAGGAGCGAGGCTTGCCCGCGAAGAACGATAACGCGGTCTACGTCAGGGCTACCCAGCCCGAAGGCAACCCGGCAAAATGCGCGACATGAATGCCACCCCCGCCCTGCCCGTCTGCTGCACCCCGCTCGATGCCCATTGGCCGCTGCCGTTTGTGCTGCCTGATACGGTGCTATTGAGCACGCACTTCGATACCTCGCAACTGGCCCTCGATGATTTCACGCGCAGCGCCATCGAGCCGCCAGCGAGCATCCAGCGCTCGGTTGCCAAGCGTCAGGCCGAGTTTCTGGCCGGTCGGGTCTGTGCCCGGGCGGCGTTGCAGAAGCTGGAAGGGCTGAGTTTCAGCCCGGCCATCGGTGAAGACCGGGCGCCGGTCTGGCCTGCGCATATCAGCGGCTCAATCACCCACAGCACCGGCCGGGCCGCGGCGATTGTCGCGAACAAGACCCACTGGCGTGGATTGGGGATGGACCTGGAAAATCTGCTAAACCCTGAACGTGCCGAACGCCTGGCCGGGGAAATCCTCACCCCGGCGGAATTGCAGCGCATGGCCGCAGGTCATCGTGATCAGTTGGCGATGCTGGTCACGCTGACGTTTTCGGTGAAGGAGAGTCTGTTCAAGGCGCTGTATCCGATTGTTCGGCAGCGGTTTTATTTTGAACATGCGGAAGTGCTGGAGTGGAGCGAGAGCGGTGAGGTGCGGCTGCGATTGCTGACAGATCTGTCCAGCGAGTGGCGCAATGGCACGGAGCTGGATGCGCAGTTTGGGGTGGTGGATGGGCAGTTGTTGAGTCTGGTCAGTATCAAGGCCTGAGGATTTGCGGTGTATTGAAGGGCCTCATCGCGAGCAGGCTCGCTCCCACACTGGATCTATGTCACACCGAAAATCCCCTGTGGGAGCGAGCCTGCTCCGGGCGGCGTTCCGACGATGAGGCCAGCCCAGACAACCGAGATCTCACCGCCTCTCCTGATTCCTAGGCCAACTCAGGCTGAAGCACGCCCCGCCCAGACTCTTGCTCTTGCTGATCAACGCCCGCCCGTCATGCCAATGGATAATCCGCCGCACAATGGACAGTCCCAAGCCATGCCCGCCCGACGCCCGTGTACGGCTGTCATCAAGGCGCAGGAACGGCGTGAAGATTTTTTCCCACGCCGACTCTGGCACGCCCGGCCCGTCATCTTCGATGTCCACCCGGCAACGCTGCTGCCCCACCTGATAACTGACCGTCACCCGCGACGAGGCATGGCGCATGGCATTGCTCACCAGGTTCTGGATCGCCCGGTGTAAATAGCGCGGCTCGGCCTCGACCCAGGCATCGTCACAATCGGCGGCGGACAGGCACAACCCGCGCTGCACGGTGACGTCGGCGCGTAGCGGTGCCAATTCCTCGATCACTTGATTGACCAACGCATCCAGATCGATCCGCTGGAAATTCAACGCGGGCGAGCCCTGCTCCAAACGCGCGTAGGTCAGCATTTCGTCCACCAGCTTGTCGAGGTCCTCGATGTCGTGGTCCATGCCTTCGCGGTATTTCTCCAGGGCCTGTGGCGTGGTGGCCGAACCGATCATCTCCAGGCCAAAACGCAGGCGCGCCACCGGGGTGCGCAATTCGTGGGACACCGCGCGCACCAGTTCACGCTGGATCGCCAACAACTGTTGCAAGTGCTCGGCCATGCCATTGAACGCCGAGGCCAGCCGCCCCACCGAATCCGCGCCGCGCGCCGGCACGCGGGTTTCCAGGCTGCCCTTGGCAATGCGCGTGGCAGCGGCTTCGAGACCACGCAAGCGACGCTCAAGTTGTCGCACCAACAGATAGACGATCAAGCCGATCAGGCTCAAACCAAGGGCCGCGATCAGCACCAACCATTCGGGCGGATAAGGATTCATCTGGTACAGCGGGCCGATTTCCAGGACCCACGGCGTGCCGACCATGCCGGCAAACACCCGGATCGAGTCACCGCCCTTGCCCAATGCCATCACCGTGTCGCCTTCGGAGATCCGGCGGCTCTGGTCCTCGTCCATGTCCGCCTGGTCGACGGTGACCAGGCGCAAGTCGAAACCGAAGCCTTTGTCTTGTTTCAATTGCGCCAGGCGCTTGGGCTGCTCAGCCACCGGCACGCGCACCAGTTCGTCGGCCAGCAGATAGATAGTCGCTCGCGCCAGTTGCTCGCTGATCTGCTGGACTTCTCCCGTCAAAACCAACTGTTCCTTGTCGCTGACCAGCCGATACACCTTCGCTGCGTGCGGACCGGTCTGTTCCACCAGCGCCTGGCCGCGCAGCACGCGGGTACGCTGCGTCAGGTCGAGGTCGGTCTGGGCGAAGGTCTTCAGCGCCAACGGAATCCCCAGCAAACGCTCCCACACCAGCAAGGCCCGGTGGCGTTCGGTTTCGTTCATCGGTTGCAGGTTGTCGGCCATCAGCGAGAAGGTGCCGTGGGCCAGGCGTTCGCGGTATTGCTCACTGCGCACCTGGTTGAGCAGGTGCAAGGCCAGTACGCCGAGCACCGCGACCAGAATCAGCGCCGCACACATGCCGCCGTAGATGCGCAGGAAGATCGAGTTCACAGGGTGCAGGCTTCCGGAACGAACAGATACCCTTTGCTGCGGATGGTCTTGATCAGTCGTGGATGCTCCGGATCGTCGCCGATTTTGGGGCGGATGCGCGAGATGCGCACGTCGATGGAGCGATCCTGGCCGTCATAGCCGATGCCGCGCAGGGCGGTGAAAATTTCTTCCCGGGACAGGATGCGCCCGGCGTTGGCCACCAGCAGCCACAGCAGATCGAATTCGGCGCTGGTCAGCTCGATGCCGTTGTCATTCAGCCAGGCCTCGCGCAATGCGTTGTCCACCACCAGCGGGCCGAACTGCAGGCGTCGTTGTTTTTCCGGGGCCACCTCAGGGGCTTCACTGCGGCGCAACAGCGCCTGGATGCGCGCCAGCAGCAGGCGCGGACGCACTGGTTTGCACACGTAATCGTCGGCCCCCAGGTCCAGGCCAAGAATCTGATCGGTATCGTCGGTGCGGGCGGTGAGCATCAGGATCGGGCCGTCATATTTATTGCGGACCTTGCGGCAGATGCTCAGGCCATCTTCGCCCGGCAGCATCAGGTCGAGGATCACCAGGTCCGGCTTTTCATTAATGATGCGGGCCGCGGCCAGGGCGCCATTGCCCTCGATCGATACGCGCAGGCCATTGGCTTCCAGGTAATCGCGGGTCAGTTCGGCCAGACGCTGGTCGTCCTCCACAATCAATATCTGCCAGGCTTCTTGCTCCACGGTGACCTCTGCTTGCCAACAACACTTATAAGGAAGGATCCGCCCGTCTTTTTGTAATGATTGGGGAGGATAAGAATGCATACACACTGGCCGATTGTATAAACGCCGAACGCCGAGAACACAAGCCGGCAAATGCGTTCGGACAACCCGGATTTTTGTGATAGGGTTCGCGCCCTTAAAAATCCGAATGACTGTTTTCAATCGCTGAAAATCAGTGAAAAACGGTTCGCTCCCGCTAGGTCGCGGCCTACACGCCTGTTCCTTCTTTCACACACAATTTACGCACAGGTTTATCCACAGGTAGTACGTTGCAACACCCTCCAAAACGCATTATCTTGTAGCCGGGCGCCAAAAAAACCCTACATGTAGGGTTTTTGCTTAAAAAGCCTAACCACATTTCAGACCAGAAACTCAAGCGCTTTATTGCTGTTTCCGGTTGAACCAAGCGTGAATTTGAAAGCCCAAACCGCACCTGCGGATGGCACCGTTTTTTGAGGCCAGAACAGCCGGAACGGTACGGGTGTTGCAGTCATTACTGTCACCCTGAATGGAATCCGGTTTCGGGCCCTGGCTCGAGACCAAAGACTTCGGCAAGGAAGCGGCATCATTAGCCTTTTCCTACTGTCCCGAAGTTGTTATGCCCGAGGCCCCTCGGTTGTAGTGCTTCAGGACAGAACGGTGGGCACCATGAAGGTGCTCAAACAAACATAGAGAATGTGGAGACACTCCCCCATGCAAACCGACACAACTCGCGAGAACCCGCAGGGCACCTTGCCGCAGGCCGCTGATTCGACTTCGGATCTGTCCGCCACCGCGCCTGGCCAACTGCGCGTGATCAAGCGTAACGGCACTGTCGTTCCTTATACCGATGACAAGATCACCGTCGCGATCACCAAAGCGTTTCTCGCAGTTGAGGGCGGCACCGCTGCCGCCTCGTCGCGAATCCATGACACCGTTGCGCGCCTGACCGAACAAGTCACCGCAACCTTCAAGCGTCGCATGCCTTCGGGCGGCACCATCCACATCGAAGAAATCCAGGACCAGGTCGAACTGGCCCTGATGCGTGCCGGCGAGCAGAAAGTGGCCCGCGACTACGTGATCTACCGTGACGGTCGTTCGAAAGAACGCGCTGCCCACGCACCGGCCGAAGAAGCGGTCAACGCTCACCCGTCGATCCGCATCACCCGCGCCGATGGCTCATTTGCGCCTCTGGACATGGGCCGCCTGAACACCATCGTCACCGAAGCGTGCGAAGGCCTGGAAGAAGTCGACGGCGACCTGATCCAGCGCGAAACCCTGAAAAACCTGTACGACGGCGTGGCCCTGACCGACGTCAACACCGCCCTGGTGATGACCGCCCGTACCCTGGTCGAGCGTGAGCCGAACTACTCGTTCGTGACCGCTCGCCTGCTGATGGACACCCTGCGTGCCGAAGGCCTGAGCTTCCTGGAAGTCGCCGAAAGCGCGACCCACCACGAGATGGTCGACCTGTACGCCAAGGCCTTGCCTGCGTACATCGCCAAGGGTATCGAATTCGAATTGCTGAACCCGGTCCTGGCCACCTTTGACCTGGAAAAACTCGGCAAGGCGATCAACCACGAGCGCGATCAGCAGTTCACTTACCTGGGCCTGCAAACCCTGTACGACCGTTACTTCATCCACAAGGACGGTATCCGCTTCGAACTGCCGCAAATCTTCTTCATGCGCGTGGCCATGGGCCTGGCGATTGAAGAGAAGCAGAAAGAAGACCGTGCCATCGAGTTCTACAACCTGCTGTCGTCCTTCGACTACATGTCGTCGACCCCGACCCTGTTCAACGCCGGCACCCTGCGTCCACAGCTGTCCAGCTGCTACCTGACTACCGTGCCGGATGACCTGTCGGGCATCTACCACGCGATCCACGACAACGCCATGTTGTCGAAATTCGCAGGCGGCCTGGGCAACGACTGGACGCCGGTTCGTGCATTGGGCTCGTACATCAAGGGCACCAACGGCAAATCCCAGGGTGTTGTCCCGTTCCTGAAAGTAGTGAACGACACCGCCGTCGCCGTTAACCAGGGTGGCAAGCGCAAAGGCGCTGTCTGTGCCTACCTGGAAACCTGGCACATGGACATCGAAGAGTTCATCGAGCTGCGCAAGAACACCGGTGATGATCGTCGTCGTACCCACGACATGAACACCGCCAACTGGATCCCTGACCTGTTCATGAAGCGCGTCTTCGATGACGGCAAGTGGACCCTGTTCTCGCCGTCCGAAGTACCGGACCTGCACGACCTGACCGGCAAGGCTTTCGAAGAGCGTTACGAGTACTACGAAGCCCTGACCGAATACCCAGGCAAGGTCAAGCTGTTCAAGACCATCCAGGCCAAAGACCTGTGGCGCAAAATGCTGTCCATGCTATTTGAAACCGGCCACCCATGGCTGACCTTCAAAGACCCGTGCAATCTGCGCAGCCCGCAGCAGCACGTCGGCGTGGTTCACAGCTCGAACCTGTGCACCGAGATCACCTTGAACACCAACAAGGACGAGATCGCCGTTTGCAACCTGGGCTCGATCAACCTGCCGAACCACATCGTCAACGGCAAGCTGGACACCGCCAAGCTGGAACGCACCGTGAACACCGCCGTTCGCATGCTCGATAACGTAATCGACATCAACTACTACTCGGTGCCACAAGCGAAGAACTCCAACTTCAAGCACCGTCCGGTCGGCCTGGGCATCATGGGCTTCCAGGACGCTTTGTACCTGCAGCACATTCCTTACGGTTCCGACGCGGCCGTCGAATTCGCCGACAAGTCGATGGAAGCGGTCAGCTACTACGCGATCCAGGCTTCCTGCGACCTGGCCGACGAGCGCGGCGCCTACGAGACGTTCCAGGGTTCGCTGTGGTCCAAAGGCATCCTGCCGCTGGATTCGCAACAGATCCTGATCGAGCAACGTGGCCAGAAGTACATCGACGTTGACCTGAACGAATCCCTGGACTGGGCACCGGTTCGTGCCCGTGTGCAGAAAGGCATTCGTAACTCCAACATCATGGCCATCGCACCGACCGCGACCATCGCCAACATCACCGGCGTATCGCAGTCGATCGAACCGACCTACCAGAACCTCTACGTGAAATCGAACCTGTCGGGCGAATTCACCGTGATCAACCCGTACCTGGTTCGCGACCTGAAGGCTCGCGGTCTGTGGGACTCGGTCATGATCAACGACCTGAAGTACTACGACGGTTCGGTGCAACAGATCGAGCGCATCCCGCAAGAACTCAAAGAGCTCTACGCGACCGCCTTCGAAGTGGACACCAAGTGGATTGTTGACGCGGCAAGCCGTCGTCAGAAGTGGATCGACCAGGCTCAGTCGCTGAACCTGTACATCGCTGGCGCTTCGGGCAAGAAGCTGGACGTGACCTACCGCATGGCCTGGTACCGTGGCCTGAAAACCACTTACTACCTCCGTGCCCTGGCCGCGACCAGCACCGAGAAGTCGACCATCAACACCGGCAAGCTGAACGCTGTTTCCAGCGGCGGCAACCACGGTGAAGATTCGGTCCTGGCAGCGCCAGCCGGCCCTGCTCCAGTGCCGAAGGCTTGCGCCATCGACGAGCCGGATTGCGAAGCTTGCCAATAAGCTGAGCCGGTGAGCGCCGCAAGGCGCTCGTCTGGATAACCCCCGATCAGTCCTCTGGATTGTCGGGGGTTTTCTTTTGCCCCAAGGAAAGTGGTGACCGGGCTGACGCCTTCGCGAGCAGGCTCGCTCCTGAACTGGACAGGCGCCGCACTGAAGATCCTTTGTAGGAGCGAGCCCGCTCGCGTAGGGGCCATCACTGACAACGCAAAATTCGGCACTCGAGACAAATCCCGCTCATAAAAAAAGCCCCTCTCACGAGGGGCTCTTTATTCAGCGCGAACCAGCATCAGGTCATCTGAATGATGGTCTGCATGATGGTGCTCTGAGTGGAGATGGTCTTGGCGTTTGCCTGGTAGTTGCTCTGCGCCTTGATCAAATCGACCAGTTCGTTGGTCAGGTTGACGTTGGACTCTTCCAGGGAGTTGGACACCACCGCACCCAGCGTACCGGTTTTCGGAGCATCGACACCCGCCTCGCCCGAGGCGAAGGTTTCTTTCCAGCGCGTACCACCGATGGGCTGCAGGCCTTGCTCGTTGGCGAAGCTCGCGACCGCCACCTGGCCGATGGCCTTGGTTTGCTGGTTGCTGAAGTTAGCGGTCATGACACCGGTTTCGTCGATGGTCAGGCTGGAAATCTGGCCAGTGGCGTAGCCGTCCTGAAATTGCTGGGTACGGGCAGTCGGCGAATTGTAAGAGGTAGTCTTGGTCATGTCGAAGGACAGGCCGCCAGTGGCCGCAACCGAACCGTTAGGCCCCCAGACTTTTGGCGTCACGTTGGCATTGGTGACCACGCCCGGCACCCAACCGGTCAACTGGAAGACTTTACCGGTCACAGCAAAGCCAGGACTGCCGGTCATGGTGTTGACGGTACCGTCAGAGTTGAAGGTCACGTTGGCCGTCACTGGCACCGGTGGCTCGGCGGCCGGGTTGGACGGCGAACGACCGTCGACGTAGGTGTACACGGTCCACGCGTTGGTACCGGTTTTCACGTAGTACTGGTCCAGGTTGTGCTGGTTACCCTGGCTGTCATAGATATGCGTGGAGATCGGCTTGTTGTAGCTCAATGGCTCGGCCGGGTTGAACGGTGTAACGGTCGGCAGGGTTTCCGAGGAGTTCAGGTTAATCGTCTGGTCGACGCGAGTGGTGGCCTTGGGCGACAGGCTCGAGGTGTCGATTTTCAGGTCGGTCAGCACGCCATTGATGATCTTGCCGTTGTCATCAACGCCGTAACCTTGCAGGCGGTTGCCGTTGTTGTCGACCACGTAGTTTTCGGCGTCAGTCTTGAACGCACCGGCACGGGTGTAGCTCAGGGAACCGTTGTCGCTGAGGATGAAGAAACCGTTGCCCTGGATGCCCATGTCCAGCACGTTGCCGGTGTTGTTCACGTCGCCCTGGCCGAACTGCTGGGAAACGTTGGCCAGACGCACGCCGTTGCCGACGGTCTTGCTGCCGGTACCCAGGCGAGTGGCCGAGTACACGTCTTCGAATTCTGCACGGGACGATTTGAAACCGGTGGTCGCGACGTTGGCGATGTTGTTGCCGGTCACGTCCAGTTGTTTGTTGGCTGCATAGAGACCGCTAAGGCCGATATTGAAAGACATATTCCACTCCTTTGTGCCGTGTTAGTCGGCTCTATATACCAATGGTCTGTACTTTGGACAGGGCGATACTGCCCAGGCCTGCGAGGTTCAGCATCAACTCACCGCCGGTCTGGCTGATGGTCACGCTGTTGACGGTGGCCGGCAGGTAGGTCACTAGCGCGGTCGCCTTGCTGTCGTAAGTCGCGGTGGCGGCAAATTTGTACGTGCCCGCCTTGGCCACTTCGCCCGCATCGTTCTTGCCGTCCCAGATGAAGCTGGCGTTGCCGGCCTGCTGGCTGCCCATGTCGATGGTGCGAATCACTTTGCCATCGGCGTCGGTGATCTTGATCGTCACCGGATCCACCGATGCCGGAACCACGGCCGTGCCGTTGAAGCTCTTGGAGGTATCGACCACCGCTGTGTCGGTCTGCGCGACCACCGAGCGGCCCACCAGCGAAGATGCTTGCAGCGCTTGCGACGAGTTGTAGTTGCCGGCAATGCCGCTGACCGTATCGTTCAGCGTGGTGATGCCTTCCAGGCTACTGAACTGTGCCAGCTGAGCCACGAAGTCACCGTTGTCTTGCGGCTCGAGCGGGTTCTGGTTCTTCAGCTGGGTAACCAGCAATTGCAGGAACGCGTCCTTGCCCAACGCCTTCTTGCCGGTGGCGCTGTTGGTGGCCGAGGCCAGGCCGTCGCTGCTGGTGTTATTGGCCTTGACCGAAGAGTTGGCCAAGACGTCCTTGATGTTCACGCCGCTGGTGGTATCGGTAACACTCATCTGAGTCGCCCCTTATCACTGACCGAGGGTCAGGACCTTCTGCATCATGGTTTTGGCGGTGTTCATCATTTCAGCGTTGGTCTGGAACGAGCGACTGGCGGAAATCATGTCGGCCATTTCTTCGACGACATTGACGTTCGGGTAGTAGACGTAGCCCTTGGCATCGGCGGCCGGATGGTTCGGCTCGTAACGCGCGTCAAGGTTGCTTTGGTCTTCGACCACGCCCAGCACTTGCACGCCTTGGCCGGCGGCGTCCTGGTTCTGGAACAGCGAATCGCTGCCGCCGCTCTGGCCGCCCTGGAACATGGTGGCGAACACCGGGTGACGGGCGCGATAGGTCTGGTCGATGCTCGACGAGACGGTTTCGGCGTTGGCGATGTTCGAGGCCACGGTGTTCAAGCGCGTGGTCTGCGCGCTCATGCCGCTACCGGCAATGTTGAAAACACTGGATAGGGACATGACTTACTCTCCGCGCAGGGCTGACATCAGCCCTTTGAATTTGCTGTTGAGCAGGGTGAAGCTGGCCTGGAAGCCGACGGCGTTTTCCGCGTAGTTCGACTGTTCCAGTTGGGCGTCCACAGTGTTCTGGTCGATCGACGGCTGCATCGGCGTGCGATACATCAGCGACTCGTCGCCATTGCCCAGGCCTTCGGCCTCGATATGGCGGTTGTTGGTCATGTTCAAGGCAAACGTACCACCCTTGGTTTTCTCGTTCTGTGCGGCGAGCACTTTGGAGAACTCCAGGTCCCGAGCCTTGTAGTTCGGGGTATCGGCGTTGGCGATGTTGTTGGCCAGGACTTCGGCACGCTGAGCGCGGAAGCCCAGGGCTTGTTCATGGATACCGAGCGCTTTATCGAAGCTGATGCTCATGTCGGGAAACCTTCGGGTGACCTGATTTTTCGTAACAGAGACATAGCAAGTGGCGTGCCAATTCAAAAAACCCCGGAAACCGGGGCTTTGCCGGCAGTGGCAAGGCGGCAATGCCAGAAAAGCGGCAACCGATTTCCGCCGCCTGCCGCTTTTCTGCCGCTTATCACCCTCTAAAGAACACCACCCTCCCCTGTGGGAGCGAGCCTGCTCGCGATAGCGGTGTAATAGAAACATTGATGTTGGCTGACACGACGCCATCGCGAGCAGGCTTGCTCCCACAGGGGGATCGTGGTGATGTCAGGGAAATCATCGGGCAAAAAAAACGGGAGCCCCTGAGGACTCCCGTTTTTTGATGCGGCCAACGAATCACTTCGCCTGGTAAATGATCCCCGGGCTGCACTGGACCATCTGGTAATGATCCGGCAAACCGTTCAGCGCTTCGGAGGCGCCGAGGAACAGATAACCGCCTGGCTTGAGCGTGCTGTGAATACGCAACAGGATGTCTTTCTTCACCTCGGCGGAGAAGTAGATCAACACGTTGCGGCAGAACACGATGTCGAACTTGCCCAGGGCCGCGTAGCTGTCCAGCAGGTTGAACGAGCGAAACTCCACGCGACTCTTGATCGGCGCCTTGATCGCCCAGCGCCCCGGCCCTTTGGGGTCGAAGTAACGCTGAAGGCGCTCGGGCGACAGACCACGGCCGATGGCCAGGCTGTCGTACTCGCCGGTCTTGCAGTTGGTCAGCATGGTGCCGGACAAGTCGGTCGCGACGATTTGCGCGCCCATCTTCAACTGGCCCATGTTGACGCGCTCGAACTCATCGATCGACATCGACAGCGAATACGGTTCCTGACCCGACGAGCACGCCGCCGACCAGATCCGCAAGCGCTGGCCGGGGGCCGCCTTGATCGCTTCGGGCAACACCTTGTTCTTCAAGACTTCAAACGGATAGGTGTCGCGAAACCACAGGGTTTCGTTGGTGGTCATGGCATCCACCACCATCTCGCGCAAACCGCTGCGCGGCTGGGTCTGGATGCGCTGAACCAGCTCACCCAGGGATTTGATGCCTTGCTGCTCCATCAGCTTGTTGAGACGGCTCGAGACCAGGTACTGCTTGTTTTCACCGAGCAAAATGCCACAGGCTTTTTCCAGGAATACCCGGAACTGTTCGAAATCCAAATTACCCGTAGACAAAGATGCCGCCTCTTAAATCGTGTTAACCGCCAGGGGCAGAAGGCCCCTAGCTGATATCTGCTGCTTTGATCCGGTCGACTACCCGGGATGCCAGGTCATCAGGACGGAATTTTGCCAGGAAGTCGTCCGCGCCGACCTTCTTGACCATTGCCTGATTGAATACACCCGACAACGAAGTATGCAGGATGATATGTAGCTTTTGCATGCGCGGGTCGTTGCGGATCTCGGCCGTCAGGGTGTACCCGTCCATTTCCGGCATCTCGATGTCGGAAATCATCATCAGGAACTCTTCTTCCGGCTTCTTGCCCTCATCGACCAGCTTGCGCAAGTAATCCAGCGCTTGCCTGCCGTCGTTCAATGCCACCACTTCAACGCCGACCGTTTGCAGGCAACGGGTCACCTGCTTGCGCGCCACCGACGAGTCATCGACCGTCAATACCCGCAAGGACAGCGCCTTGTGCTGGGTTTCGACATCCACCACGCCGACCGAAATCGCTTCCGGTGTCGGCGCCACTTCCGCCAGCACTTTCTCGACGTCGATGATTTCGACTAACTGATTGTCGACCCGAGTCACAGCCGTCAGGTAATGATCGCGTCCCGTGCCCTTGGGTGGCGGATGAATCTCCTCCCAGTTCATGTTGACGATGCGCTCCACCGATCGCACCAGGAATCCCTGGGTCTTGGTGTTGTACTCCGTGATGATCACGAAGGGATTGCTTTGATCTTTAAGTGCGCCGGAGCCGGTCGCCATCGCCAGATCAAGAATCGGAATGGTCGCCCCCCGGATATTTGCCACACCGCACACGACAGGACTGGACTTGGGCATCAGGGTCAGTTTGGGGCATTGCAGCACTTCCCGAACCTTGAACACGTTGATCCCATACAGCTGCTGGCCGTCGAGACGGAACAACAACAGCTCAAGGCGATTCTGCCCAACCAGTTGCGTGCGCTGGTTTACTGAATCCATTACACCAGCCATGCACTGACTCCTACACCAACGCTTAAGTGTGTTGCGACGCACATTTATTGCTAAACGGCACGGCGCTTGCTTTTTAACTCTTATGAACACAGAACCGACATTTTTCCGACGCCTGACATCAATTACCCGCAAATTGCTTTGCGCAATGTCGGCCGTCTGCCTGTTCAACGCTGGCAGCCCTGCCCTTGCTGACGCGGTTACCTTGCCTGACATGCTTATCGGCGTCACTCAGGGCTTTCTTGAATTCACCGTAGAAGACTATTTGGCTACCAGTCAAACGGAAGGACGCTACGAAATCGAAGTCAACCAGCTCGATCCGCGACTGCGCATGCCCATGTGCGACAAGGAATTGACAGCCACCCTGGAGAGCCCGGCGACCCCGATCGGACGGGTCACGGTCAAGGTCCGCTGCGACAGCACATCCCCCTGGACAGTCTTCGTACCCGCTCAAGTCCGCCTGTTTCGGGACGTTGTCACCACCACCCGGCCGCTCAAACGCGCCGGGGTCATCGAGCCCGGCGATGTCATGTTGCGCGAGCGAGACATCAGCCTGATCAACCAGGGTTATTTCACCTCCCTGGAACAAGCCGTGGGGCAGAAACTTACCCGACCAACGGTCGCCAATCAGGTCCTGACGCTGGTCCATCTCGAACAGGCGGAAGTCATCAGCAAGGGCGACCAAGTGGTGATTACCGCCCGCAGTGGTACGCTCAGTGTGCGTATGCCGGGCGAAGCCCTGTCCAACGGCGGCCTGCGTGAACAGATTCGTGTGAAAAACCTCAACTCCCAGCGGGTCATCAAGGCGCAAGTCATCGCGCCGGGCCAGGTGGAAGTTGCCATGTAGAACAATCTACTGGTGAAAGATGGCGCGCCGCCCGGCTGTTCCCTAAACTGTGCCGCAGGCAGGACAAGCGCTGGCGCATGCAAGCTCATTGATAAATGGGCCTAAAGTTTTCGCAGGGAGAGCCGAAAACATGGCAAGCGTCCAAATACCCAGAGGTTTTTTACCATGGTCATCGATTTCAGCCGTTTGAACAGTTCCTCGTCACTTACCGGTAGTACGCGTACCAGCACCGCGAAGGAAACCGCCGAAACCGGCACATCCGCGCCGCTGAATACCCCGGCCGAACAGGCCAGTACCGTCAAAAGCGGGGAATCGGTACACCTCAGCAATGAGGCTCAACAGTTGCAGAAGGTCACTGACAAGCTGCGCGATCAGCCTGCCGTCGACAACGCCCGCGTGGCCGAGTTGAAAGCAGCGATTGCCGATGGCAGCTATAAAGTCGACAGCAACCGTGTAGCCAGCAAACTGCTCAACTTCGAAGCCCAGCGCTAGGCCACGGCCTGCGCCAGGCTTTTGGACGCTTAAACCCCAAGGCCAGCCATGCACGACACTAATTTACTGCAACTGATCACCGACGACTTTGCTCCAGCGCAACGCTTGCTGGAGTTACTGCAAACCGAGTCCCTCGCCTTGCACGGTCGCGACATGCCGCTGCTCGAAGATATTCTGGCGCAGAAGCAGGCAATGATCATTCTGCTTGAACAGCATGGCCGCAAGCGCAGTGAAATCCTCGTCAGCCTCAATCTGCCGGCCGATCGCAGTGGCCTGGAGCAACTTGCCAGCCAGTCGAGCATCGGCGATCAATTGCTGGAACAGAGCGAGAAACTGACCGATCTACTGGCTCAATGCCAGGCAGCCAACGTCAATAATGGCCAGTCGATCCTGGTCCAGCAGGCCGCCACGGCCAATCAGCTGAAAATCCTCACCGGCGGCGAACCGCCAGCGCTTTACGATGCCCGCGGATCAACCTCCAAGCTCGCAAAGCCGCGCCCGCTTAGTCAGGCTTGAGCCTGTTGATGAGCACGCTCTATCAAGACGCCTCACATGCTGGCAGTATGCTAGCAAGTCGCAGTCAAATTTTGCCTGGAGAATGATGAACCGTGTTCAATGCCTTAAACGCGGACGATGCTCCGCAGCCACCCAAGGTGCTATCCACGCCGATGGAAATCGCCGGTAACCTGCGGCAGCTGCAAGAAAGCCATGATCCGTTGATCATCACGTTCCATGAGCGCACCCAACGCTTCCAGAGCTATCTGGTGAACGTTGATCGCGACAGCAATTCGATCGCCCTGGATGAAATGATCCCGCGTGACGGGGAACGTTTTCTGCTGGCCGGAGAACCATTCAAGGTTGAAGGCTTTCATGACGGCGTGCGCATCGCCTGGGAAAGTAACGGTACGCTGACCATCGATGAGTCCGGCGATGCTCGCTGCTATCGTGGCCCACTGCCCGCTGAAGTGATCTATCACCAGCGCCGTAATGCGTTCCGTGCAGCGTTGAAACTGGCGCAACTGGTCAACGTCGAACTGGGCGGTGAGAAACTCAAATCGACCTTGGGCGGCAAGCTGCTGGACATCTCGGCCACCGGCTGCAAACTGCGTTTTGAAGGTGACATCACCGGCAGCCTGCAACTGGGCCAGGTCTATGACCGCTTTGTCGCCGCCCTGCCCTTCGGCAACATGACCGCACCGGTCGAATTGCGTTACCTGCACTTCGAAGAGAGGATCTCCACCACCTTCGCCGGTGTTCGCTTTCATAACATGAGCGGTCTGGTGCAGCGGCAAGTCGAACGGTTCGTCTATCAGCTACAGCGTGAAGCACGCCGTTTCGACAAAGACGACATGTAATACGGTGCTTCAACAAAAAACGGGCAGTCCCTTGCGGTGACTGCCCGTTTTTTTATGCGCAGGTTTTTAGGGCCTGGCTTCGGTGAAGCTTTGCTCACGACCCGCATCCGGGTCTTCTGATGGTGGATCGGTCTCGGTCTCGGGATCCGGCTCTGGTTCAGGCGCAGGTTCCGGGCTGATCGGATTTTGCATCTGATCCTGCACCACCTGCTCATCGACCCGCGGGTCAAGGCACGCCACCAGCGGCGAACTCGACATGCTGTCCGGCATAGCCACGTGATGCAACGGCGCATCTTCGACCTGATGCAGGTTGGTGACCGCTTTCGGGCGAATCCGCCACACCAGCACCAACGCGAAGAAGCTGAAGAAGGCATATAGCATGTGGCTGCCGAACAGCTTCATCAGGACCCCGGCCACCAACGGCCCGATGCTGGCACCCACGCCGTAAGTCACCAGCAACATCGCTGTCAGGGACACGCGACGATCACCTTCGACGTGGTCATTGGAGAAGGCCACCGCCAGCGGATACAGGCAGAACATCACCAGCGAACAGAAGAACCCGGCGACGAACAGAACCTCCAGCGGCACCTGCTGCATGATCGCCAGCGGCAACGCGGTCAGGGCCAGGACCACCGCAAAACAGCGGATCAACAACGCCCGGTCATAACGGTCAGACAGCCAGCCCAACGGCCACTGCACCAGCAGCCCGGCAAAAATGCAGCTACCCATGAACAGACCGACCTGCTCGGTGGACAATCCTTGCTGCGAAGCATACAGCGGCGCCAGACCGTAGAAGGAGCCAATGATCAGCCCCGCGCCCAGCACCGTGCTCAATGACTGCGGCACGCGCTTGATGAAGAACCGCGGCTCCATCGGCGCCGGATGCAATGGCGCCGGGTGAATCCGCCGGGTCAGGGCCACCGGCACCAGGCACAGCGCGAAGCACAAGGCGACCAGCATCAGCAGCTCCAGGCCCAGGGCCGGGTGCATGACCAGAATCAGTTGGCCCAGCACCAGCCCCAGGTAGGACGCGATCATGTAGCCGCTGAATACCGTGCCACGCTGGGACGCTTCAGCCTGCTCATTGAGCCAGCTTTCGATCACCATGTACTGGCACATCATGCCGAGACCGACGATCACCCGCAGGAATATCCACGCCGGCAACCAGTCGACCAGGCCGTGGCCGAGCACCGCCGCGCCGACAATCCCGGCGCAGGCCGAATAGGCGCGAATATGCCCGACCCGGGCGATCAGTCGGTGACCGATCTTGCCACCCAGCACCAGGCCGAAATAGTTGGCGGCCATCAACGCACCCACCCACAAGCTGTCGACGTTATCCGCCGCCAGACGCAAGCCCAGGTAGGTACTCAGCAAGCCTGAGCCGATCAACATCATCAGCGAGGCAAAATAAAGCGCTCGAAAAGGTTTCCAGATTTGGCGCATCGGCGTTCCGAGCGGCTCCTTGCGGTAAGAAACGGGCTATCCGAAAAGATAGCCCGAAGACGACAGGTCATCAGGCCTGGGTGGCCAGAACACGGCGCTCCCAGGGGGTAATTTCATCAAAGAAGCTGGTCAACTCCATGGTCTTCGAAGCGACGTAGCCTTCGATGAACTCCTTGCCGAACAGTTCCTTCGCCAATTGGCTACGTTTCAGACGTTCAAGAGCGGCATGCAAGGTACACGGCAACGAAAGATTATCCGGGACTTCGAATTCGCCCTGGATCGCCTCGCTCGGCTCCAGTTCGTTCTCAATGCCATACAAACCGGCGGCAAGACTGGCGGCGATCGCCAGATACGGATTCGCATCAGCCCCCGGCAAGCGGTTTTCGACCCGACGGGCGGCCGGTGAACTGGCCGGAATGCGCAATCCGGCGGCCCGGTTGTCGTGGGACCAGCAGGCATTGTTCGGCGAAGCATACGGATGGCACAAGCGCTGATAGGAATTCACGTTCGGCGCAAACAACGCGGTGAAATCCGCCATGCCGGCCTGTTGGCCACCAATGAAGTGACGGAAGGTCGAGGTCGGTTGGCCTGCCGCATCGCTGAACACATTTCGTCCGTTGCCGATCTCGACGATGCTCTGGTGAATGTGCATCGAACTGCCCGGCGTGTGCGCCAGCGGCTTGGCCATGCACACCACGCTCAGGCCGTGCTTGAGCGCGACTTCCTTGAGCAGGTGCTTGAACAGGAACGTCTGGTCGGCCAGCAGCAACGGATCGCCGTGCAGCAAGTTGATCTCGAACTGGCTGACGCCCATCTCATGCATGAAGGTGTCGCGCGGCAAACCCAGGGCCGCCATGCATTGGTAGACTTCGCTGAAGAATGGCCGCAGACCGTTATTGGAACTGACACTGAACGCCGAATGACCTTCCTCGCGCCGACCGTCCAGGCCCAACGGCGGCTGGAACGGTTGCGTCGGGTCGGGATTGGGCGCGAACACGAAGAATTCCAGCTCGGTCGCCACCACCGGTGCCAGGCCCAGCGCCGCGTAACGGGCGATCACCGCCTTGAGTTGGCCACGGGTCGACAGCTTCGAGCTCTCGCCGGTCAGTTCATCGGCGTCGCAAATGGCCAGTGCCCGCGGTTGCTGGCTCCAGGGCAGGCGGTGGATGTGTGCCGGGTCAGGCACCAGCGCCAGGTCGCCATCATCGCTGCCATAAAAGCGTGCGGGCGGATATCCGCCCATGATGCATTGCAGCAGCACACCCCGCGCCATCTGCAAACGCCTTCCTTCGAGAAACCCCTCGGCGGTCATTACCTTGCCCCGAGGCACGCCGTTCAAATCCGGCGTGACACATTCAATCTCATCAATGCCCGTCAATCGCTGTGCGAGTGAACGCTGGCCATCGGTTGTCATGACGCAATCCTTTGTAATTGTGCGAGCCGCGAACGGCGACCCGTACAAAATAGGCTCCGCCTGTTCGGAATATCAAGCAGCGCCACACAAAAAGAAACGTCAGGGCAGACAGAGGCTGAACACCCCACCACCCAACGGCCCGCCGTTGCTGATCCGGGTGCGTCCTTCCACGCCATTGCGCTGATGCAAGGCGGCGATCCGTCCGGCGAAATACAAGCCCAGGCCTGTGCTGCCGCTGCTGTGGTTGATGCCCTGCACATAATCGGCCTGACGCTCGATCATCTCGACCGGATAACCGTCGCCATCGTCGTTGATGGACAGCACCAGTTCGCCGGCCTCGTCGCCGACACTGATCAGCAATGACTGGCGGGCGTAACGAATGGCGTTGTTGATGCAGTTGGCCAGCACCGAGGCCACCAGCTCGCGATCGAAGAAACCCAAGGGGCTCAACGGGTCGACTTCATAAGTCGCGACAATGCCGCGACTGGCGAACACTTCCTGATGAGCGGCCAGTTGCGCTTCGATGAAATCATCCAGCTCATGATAGGCCGGCTGCAACGGCATCTGATTGACGCCCAGTTTGTACAGCCCCAGCAACTGCACCAGCATGCCGTTGAGGTGAGCGAACTCGTACTCGATGACGCCCTGCTCCGGGCTGTGCCGCTCGGGATCGGGCAAGCGGGCCAGCCATTGGCTGTGGGCCTGCATCAGCAGGGTCAACGAGTTCTTCATGTCGTGCACGGTGGAGGCAATCACCGTCGAAAAATCCAGTGCAGAGTTGTCTTGGCTCATCCGCTGAACGCCTTGATTTTCAGTTTCTGAAAGCGCGGATACCGCGCGTCGGTGTCGGGCATCATGCCCACCAGTTTCAGGCAGGCCCGGCATTCATCGAGCTCGGCCGACGCTACGCTGGTATCGGTGCCGTGCAGCAGCGATTGCGCCATGTTAAGGGCGATACTGATGTTCTTCGGTTGCAGCGCCAGCGCTTTGCGAAAGATTGCCCGGGCTTCGACCAGGTTGCCGGTCTTGTACACCTGCACACCCTGTCGGTTGAGGTCGGAGGCCGCGTTGCTCTGGCTGAGGATCGTCGGGTCGTCGGTCAGTTTGGCGATCCCTTGCATCACCACCGGATCGTCACCGTAGATTTCCGCACAGTTTTTCAACATCGTCGCGCCGGCGCTCGCCTGGCCGAGCATTTGCAGCTGCTTGGCCACCAGCAGCGCGGCTTCGGCGCTCATGAACTGCTCCATGCCATCAAGGCGCATCATCGCCTGCTCGGTGAGCTTCTCGGCGGTTTCGGCGTCGTTGAGCAACAGGCTGGTGGCTTTCATCAGGCGCGCACGAATCTGCAGGCCAGGATCAGACGGGTTTTCCTTGGCCACCAGGCTGAGGGTCGTATTGATCTCCAGTCGGGTGCGGGTATCCAGGCCTTTCTCGCTGCCTTTGCTGATCAACGCATGGGCCAGGCCGAGGTTGCTTTCGGCATCCTTGAAGCGTGACTGCGCGCCTTGGGACACGGCCTGGCGATAAGCCTTTGAGGCCGTATCGAAATCTTCGTTGGCCATCGCCAGTTTGCCCAGCAGAGCTTGCCGGCGCACCGCCAGCGGCGACAGGCGAATGGCTTCTTCCAATACTTTCTGCGCGCCCTTGGTATCCCCTTCGGCCACCAGCACATCAGCCATGCCGTCATACAGCGCCGGCATCATCGGAAACACTTTCAGGGCTTTTTCGTAGACGCCTTTAGCCTGGCTGACCTGGCCACGCTTGAACAGCAACTTGCCCAACCCGGCAAACGCCCACGGCAACGGCCGATCGGCAATGATGCTGTCGTAGAGACGTTCCAGCGCTTCGTTTTGATTCAGGTCGCGCAAGGCGTCCGCGCGGTAACGCAGGCACAGCGGCGAATAACGGATGTCCTTCTTGCACAGCTCGATGCAGGCATTGAGCACTTCGAGCGGTTTGCCACGATCGAGCGCTTGCAGGATCGGCTTGAGCAGGTTCTTGCGCTGTTCCAGACGCTCCAGGCGCTGGGCCAGGCCGGAACGGTTGAACGGCTTGGTCAGGTAAGCGTCGGGTTCGTGTTCCAGCGCGCTGAGCACCATGGCCTGGCTGGTTTCGGCAGTGACCATGACGAACACGCTTTCATGGCTGATCAGCTTTTCGATCATCAAGTCTTCGAGGACTTGCTGGCCGTTCTTCTTGCCGTCGCCGAGGTGAAAATCCTGCAGGATGAAATCGTAGGCCTTCTGCGAACACATGCGCAGCGCCTGCTCCCCGGTGTCTGCGGTGTCGACGTCCTTGACCCCCAGTTCACGCAGCATGGACCTGACGGAACTGCGGAAATCCGAGAAATCATCGACGATCAGAAAACTCTTTTGGTGATACGACAGCATCGAAGATTTCCAGGCAATTTGAGAAGAAGACAATGACCGTTCGGGTTATCGGCCAGGAGTGCCGTTCCCTTGAGAACTCCAGCCAATCAAGTGTCTCTAAATATTTGAAGGTGTTATTGAAAAACGGGATTATGCTGCTTTATTGACGCGCTTTTTATAACCGAAGATATCAATAGACCGCAGTCGCCGACTAAGGCAGAAGAAATGACCAGCACCCCCCAGCACTCGGCCCCGGCTCCTGAGCGTAAGGCCCTGAAGCCCAGCACCCTGGATTTTCCAGTGGTAGGCGTTGGAGCGTCGGCGGGCGGGCTGCAAGCCATCAAACTGTTTTTCGAGAACATGCCGCATGACAACGGCATGGCGTTCGTGATCATTCTTCACCTGTCGCCCGATCACCAGAGCATCGCGGACAAGATCATCCAGGAATCGACCCGGATGCCAGTCCTGCAAGTCACCAAAACGGTGCCGATCGAGAAAAATCACGTTTACGTCATCTCGCCGGCTCAGCGGCTGACGATGAATGACGGGGTGCTTGAAGTCAGCAGCAACGACCCGCACGGGTCTCGGCACGCCTCGATTGATCTGTTTTTCCGCGACCTGGCCGAAGTCCACCGCGAGCGCGCTTTCTGCCTGGTGCTGTCAGGCAGTGGCTCCGATGGTGCGGTCGGGCTGTCGCGCATCAAGGAACACGGTGGCATCACCATGGCCCAGGCACCGGAAGATGCCGAGTTTGACGGCATGCCTCGCGCTGCCATCGAAACCGGCAATGTCGATCTGGTGTTGCCGGTGGTGGAAATGCCGCAAAAGCTGCTGGAGCTGTGGCGAAACTCACAGGAAATCAGCCTGCCCACCGCCAACGACCCGGACCTGCAAACGTTCGCCTCCGTGTCCGAGCGTGACGCGGCGCTCGCCGAACAGCTGCTCCATGACATCCTGATCCAGCTGCGCACCGGCACCGGCCATGATTTCAAGCACTACAAGCGCGCGACCGTGTTGCGGCGGATCGAGCGCCGGATGCAGGTCACGGCCCAACCCGACCTGGGTGCCTATTTCCGCTTCCTGCAAAACAATCCCGACGAAACCAAAGCCCTGCTGGGCGATATGTTGATTGGCGTGACCAACTTCTTCCGTGATCGCGAGGCGTTCGAAGCCCTGGAGCGGAACGTGCTGCCGCAACTGGTCAGTGCCGCCGTGTCGGCGCAGCCCGAGAAAGAAGAAATCCGTGTCTGGTCCGCCGGTTGTTCAACGGGCGAAGAAGCCTACAGCCTGGCGATGCTGCTCAACGATCAACTGCAACTGGACGCCAGCAAAGCCTCGCTGCAACTGTTCGCCACCGACATTGACGAGCGCGCCATCAGCATCGGCCGGGCCGGTCTGTACCCGCAAGCGATCGTGACCGATGTGCCGCCGACGCGCCTGCGGCATTACTTCGTCAAGGAAGATGACCACTACCGGATTCGCAAGGAAATTCGCGAAAAGGTCCTGTTTGCCAAACACAGCCTGTTGTCCGATCCGCCCTTTTCGCAGATTGACCTGATCGTTTGCCGCAACCTGCTGATCTACCTGGATCGCGAAGTGCAGCGTGAAATTCTGCAAATGTTTCACTTCGCACTGCGTCCGGGCGGTTTCCTGTTCCTGGGCTCTTCCGAGAGCGCCGATGCTTGCCACGAACTGTTCGCTCCGGTGGACAAGCGCAACCGGATCTTCCGCGCCAAGACCGGCACGACCAATAGCCGACGTACCCCAACCATGCCGCGCGGCGGGTATGTGCGCAGCAATATTTCCCGTGAGACGCCGCAAAACGCGGTGCAGCGCAAACTGTCCTTTGCCGACATCCATCAGCGCGCCCTCGAAAGCGCGGCGCCACCGAGCATGATTGTCGATGCCAACGCCGACATCCTGCACATGAGCGATAGCGCTGGGCGCTTCCTGCGCCATGTGGGCGGCGAGTTGTCGCGTAACTTGCTGACGCTGATTGTTCCCGAGTTGCGTCTGGAGATTCGCACCACGCTGTTTCAGGTCCAGCAGAGTGGCCTGGTGGTCAAATCCCGTGCGGTGCCGATCAGCCGGGACAACCGGCGTTACAAAGTCGACCTGATGGCGCAGCCTTATAAGGACGAAGAGTCGGACGGCGAGTTTGTCCTGGTGATTTTCGAAGAGGCCGAAGTCGATCCCTCGGAACAGGCCGCCTCGACCCTGACGCAAACCGAAAGCCAGGTGCTGTCCAACCTTGAACGCGAACTGCAACGCACCAAGTTGCACTTGCAGGACACCATCGAACAATCGGAAGTCTCCAGCGAGGAGCTGAAGGCCTCCAACGAAGAAATGCAGGCAATCAACGAAGAGCTGCGCTCGGCCACCGAAGAGCTGGAAACCAGCAAGGAAGAACTGCAATCAATCAACGAAGAGTTACTGACGGTCAACTTCGAGCTGAAAACCAAAGTTGAAGAAACCGACAAGATCAACGACTACCTGACCAACCTGATCGCCTCCACCGACATCGCCACGGTGTTCGTTGACCGCAACATGCGGATCAAATGGTTCACTCCGCGCGCCACGGACATTTTCAGCATGTTGCCGGTGGATACCGGGCGCTCCTTGCTCGACATCACCCACCGACTGCACTACGACGACCTGGCCCGTGATGCAGCGCTGGTCTTCGAGTCATTGAACATGATCGAGCGCGAAGTCAGCAGCACCGACAAGCGCTGGTACATCGCCCGCCTGCTGCCCTACCGCTCCAGCGAAGACCATATCGACGGGACGGTGCTGACCTTCATCGACATCACCAAACGCCGCGCCGCCGAAGAAGAACTGCGCCTGGGCGAAGAACGCATGCGTCTGGTGGCTGAAAGCACCCGCGATTACGCGATCATCACGCTGGATGAACAAGGGGTGATCACCAGCTGGAACAAAGGTGCCGAGTTGATCTTCGGTTATGGCAAGAGCGAAGCAGAGGGGGCTTATTACGACTTTATTTTCTCTGAAGAGGACCGCGCCAGCGGCGTGCCCGAGAAAGAACTGCAGACGGTGCGCGACCATGGGCGCAGCGAGGACGAACGCTGGCACTTGCGCAAGGATGGCAGTCGGTTCTTTTGCAGTGGTGAGGCGACGTTGCTCAGCGGTGACAACCTCCGAGGCTACGTGAAGATTGCCCGGGACCTGACCGGCCACAAACGTCAGCACGAAGCGCAAAGCCTGGCGCTGGCCGAGACCCGCAACACCAATTACCTCAAGGACGAGTTCTTCGCGGTCATGTCCCATGAGCTCAAGCACCCGCTGAACCTGATCCAGCTCAACGCTGAGTTGCTGCGTCGCCTGCCGGTGACCAAGTCCGTGGCTCCGGCCGCCAAGGCCGTCAATACGATCTGCGATGCCGTCAATAGCCAGGCCCGGATCATCGATGATCTGCTGGATGTCGCCCGTGTCCGTACCGGCAAACTCAAGCTACAACCCGTCGCCACCGACCTGGTCAGCGTGCTGCGTGATATCCACAGCGTCGTGCTCAACGAACGGCACGAAACCACGGTCGAGTTGCATGTGCCTTCAGAGCCGTTGATGGTGCATGCCGATCCGACACGCCTGGAACAGATTATCTGGAACCTGGTGAACAACGCGCTGAAATTCACCCCGCCCAATGGCCACGTGCAACTGATCGCCAGCCAGGACGGGAACAGGGTGCGGCTGGACGTCAAAGACAACGGCACCGGCATTGCCGCCGAGAACCTTGAGCACGTGTTCGATCTGTTCGGGCAGGCAGAGAAGCAACATGCCACGCACAACCGTGAAGGGCTGGGGATCGGCCTGTCGCTGGTCCGCCAACTGGCAGAAGCACAACACGGCTCGGTTGAAGTGAGCTCACCCGGGTTGGGTGCAGGGTGCACGTTCAGTGTCTACTTGCCGATGGCCAAGACTGATCATGACGCTCAAACCGCTACGCAGGTCGACGAGGGGGCCGGACGGCTGAGCGGCTTGACCATTCTGCTGGTCGACGACTCTGCCGAAGTGCTGGAAACCTTGAAGATGCTGCTGGAAATGGAGGACGCGCAAGTGATTGCCTTCGACCGTCCGGTGGCCGCGCTGGACGCCGCAAAAGGCACGCACTTCGACCTGATCATTTCGGACCTGGGCATGCCAGTCATGAACGGTCACGAACTGATGAGCGCTTTGCGGCAACTCCCGCTGCTCAGGGATGTGCCGGCCATTGCGCTGACGGGCTACGGTGCCCAAAGCGATATTCAGAAATCCCGGCAATCGGGCTTCGACCAGCACATCGGCAAACCGGTGTCCTACGATGAACTGATCGAGACCATCGAGGAACTGCGACGCTCCTCGAGCCTGTCGATCGGCAAATGACTCAGCGCAGATAGGCGCGTTGCACAGTGATGCGCCGATCAATCGCCTGCCGCAGGCGCTCCTTGTGGTCCGCCCACACCCCGGGGTCGACTTTGGTGGCGCGCATCAGCTCAAGCATCGCGGCTTTGGCCGCCAGGTACTCCGACCAGGCGTCTTCGGAGCGGATTTTCAAACGCTCCCGTTCGGTCATTTCCATGCGTCGCAATGCCAGTGTCGGTTCATCGGTAATCACCGGGGCCAACGTCAATTGCACCCGATGCGGCGCGACAAACGCTTGGCTGTCCGCCACCAGCTCTCTTGCCCGCTGAGCGCCCCACTTCAATGCGGAACAATAATATTCACCCACCGCGCGGTCATGAAACTCCTCGCAAATCGCCCCGCCACCGTCAGCGTATATACCGATGAACACCTGCGTGACGCCCCCATGACCGACCCGTGCCTGCACCTCGACCTGCACACCATCGCTGAGCACTTCTTCATGGGTATGGTGAAGTAGCCTGCTGTTGGTCCATAACCAGAAATGTGCACCTCTGTGTCGCATCGCGTCACTCCTTGAATGGTACGAAGGAGTAAGGCACAGCAACGATGGACTTGCCATGTAGGTCGTCGGGGCGACGGGCATAAAAAAGCCCCGCTGGAGGATTTTCCGGCGGGGCTTTTTATCACAGCGCAGGGCTGTAAATCAGGTGGTGTCCCAGGGCAGGTTCGAACTGCCAACCTTCCCCTTAGGAGGGGGATGCTCTATCCAATTGAGCTACTGAGACACAGATCGCCCCGCAGGGATGCGGTGCGATAGACGGCGAGCATGTTAACGGCCAGGCCTGCTTTTGTCATGTCGTCCGTAGGGCTTTTTAAGTGTAGGCAGCAGCCCCTTGTCATCGTGGCTTAATTTACCGTGCAAATTGCATCCTCTCAAAATGCCATCATTGCAATTTGCAACGACGGCCTCTTTAAGCAATAAGTTAATTCTTTGTTTTTAAAGGATTTAATTGCCGTTAGACTCTTGGCACGCGGGCTGCTTTAGCTGTTCTCACGAACAACCGAGGTTAGCCTCATGAACAGCGTCCTTTTACTCTCGAATGCAATCGCCCTTACCGTCCTGCTGGGTGGTCATTTTGCCGCCGAGAGCGGCGCTGAGCAGGTCGCGCATCGGATGCCGCATTACCTCCAGCTGCAAAAAGCCCCGCAATTGGCGGTCATGAACGATCAGCGCGGCTTTGTTGGCCAGGACGTAAGCCAGCAAAATTATCTTCCGGTGTCTCAGACTTCGGAACGCTTGGTATTTTGAATCACCCTATCAGGAGCACAGCAATGTCCAAATCAGCCGCAGGATTCTTGATCCTTGCCTTACTGAGCGGCATTCTTCATCTGTCATTGGTCCCGGACACGGTTGCCACCGTACCCCTGATCGCCTGCGGCGTTTTCGGCGCGTTGTTCGTGCTGGCGCTGATTATCGGACGCAAAATCAAATTCGATCCGGTTCTGCGCTGACGTTAAGCAATTTCAGAAGATTGGCGACGGTGACGGCAAGCTCGCCAGAGTTGTCGAGTCGATGGATCTGCGAATCACCGAGAGGATCCTCCGCTGTAAATAACCTGTTGCGGCGCAATCTGGCTTCAATTTCTGCAAGGCTCTCACGGCCTCGCTTCATCAGTCGCTCGCGTAAGACCTCATCCTGGACCGTCAACAGCACCGGCAACAATGTCGGGTAGCGTTGCAGTGCCTCGGCCAGGTGGCCACGAGAGCCATTGACCAAGACATGACGACCTTCTTCCAGCCAATGGTCGATCTGGACCGGAATGCCGTAATCCAGGCCATGGGCGTGCCACGACAGCGCAAAGTCACCCTTGTCGCGGCGTTGTTCGAACTCCTCGCGAGAGACTCCGATGGCATCTTCGCCTACGGATTCAGCCGAACGCGTAATGACCCGTCGTACCACTTCGCCGTTTATCGAGCGTAAAGGTTGTCGAGCCGCTTCGATGAGGCTGTCTTTGCCGGATCCGGAAGGCCCCATCAAGTAAATCAGCCTGCCATCCATCCTGAATCCCCCCCCTGTGCGGGTCTGCCACTAGTAAATCGGCCATTTGCCACTATCCTGTATAAGGTAAGGACCAAGGATCGAATCCGCGTAGCATGCACCTTCAGGCGTCTTCGGGCATCACCTGACGGGAAGAGCACGCGGTCAGCGATACGGGCAGGGACCAAAGTTTTCTAACCAGTCCACATTTTCGATAAAGGTGCTGGCATAACGCCTTTACCCAGCTCAATATTTGTCACAGAATTGACGCCAATGATCTGGCTGCTTTGAGGCATGATGCGAGCCTCTATCAATTCAGGTTGAACATTTGGCCAGAGAGCTTGTCCTATCAGACATCCTGCGGCCAATCCCGAGAACCGCTCCCCTGAACTAACCGGTTAAATATATGCGCCCATTGAAACAGGCAATTTATTCCAGCCGTACGGCTGACAAGTTCGTCGTACGTCTGCCAGACGGAATGCGTGAACGCATTGCCGAGGTGGCTCGCAATCATCATCGCAGCATGAACTCCGAAATCATTGCGCGCCTTGAGCAGAGTCTTATTCAGGAAGGTGCACTGGGCGAAGAGTTGAGCATGCGCCTGGACAGCCCAGAGCTGTCATTGCACGAACGTGAACTGCTGCAACGCTTCCGCCAACTCTCCCACCGTCAGCAAAATGCTCTTGTTTCGCTGATTGCCCATGACGCCGAAATGGCCGCAGACGCTTCCTGATTCGACCCGAAAGCCAAGCCAGCATAATCGCTGGCTTTTTTTTGCCTGAAATTCGGCCATAAAAAACCCGCCGAATTGGCGGGTTTCTTAAAGCAGGCAAGTCAGAGCAGGAAAATCGTCGCCAGCCCGAGGAAGATGAAGAACCCGCCGCTGTCAGTCATGGCAGTGATCATAACGCTGGCACCCATCGCCGGATCGCGCCCAAGCCGCGCCAGAGTCATCGGGATCAAGACCCCCATCAACGCCGCCAGCAACAAGTTAAGCGTCATGGCGGCGGTCATCACCACCCCGAGGGACCAACTGCCATAAAGCAGATAGGCCACAACGCCAATCACGCCACCCCAGACCAGGCCATTGATCAAACCGACGGCCAGCTCCTTGCGCATCAATCGCGAGGTATTGCCGGTGCTCACCTGGTCCAGCGCCATGGCTCGAACGATCATGGTGATAGTCTGGTTGCCCGAGTTGCCACCGATACCGGCCACGATCGGCATCAATGCCGCCAGTGCCACCAGTTTTTCGATGGAGCCCTCAAACAGGCCGATCACCCGGGATGCGATAAACGCGGTGATCAGGTTGACCGCCAGCCAGGCCCAACGGTTGCGCAGGGATTTCCAGACCGAAGCGAAGATATCTTCTTCTTCGCGCAGACCCGCCATGTTGAGCACTTCGTTTTCGCTCTCTTCACGGATCAGGTCGACCATTTCATCGATGGTCAGACGGCCGATCAGCTTGCCGTTCTTGTCGACCACAGGCGCCGAGATCAAGTCGTAACGTTCGAACGCCTGAGCGGCATCGTAGGCATCTTCGTCCGGGTGAAAACTCACCGGGTCGCTGGCCATGACTTCCGAAACCTGCTTTTCCGGATCGTTGACCAGCAAACGCTTGATCGGCAGCACGCCCTTGAGCACGCCGTCGTAGTCGACCACAAACAGTTTGTCGGTGTGGCCCGGCAGCTCTTTGAGACGCCGCAGATAACGCAAGACGACTTCGAGACTGACATCCTCACGGATGGTCACCATCTCGAAGTCCATCAGCGCACCGACTTGCTCCTCGTCATAGGACAACGCGGAGCGGACGCGCTCACGCTGTTGACCATCGAGGGTTTCCATCAGCTCGTGGACAACGTCTCGCGGCAGCTCGGAAGCCAGGTCAGCAAGTTCGTCGGCGTCCATGTCCTTGGCCGCAGCCAGGAGCTCGTGATCGTCCATGTCGGCGATCAGGGTTTCACGAACCGAGTCGGATACTTCGAGGAGAATGTCGCCGTCACGATCAGCCTTGACCAATTGCCAGAGCGTCAGACGATCGTCCAGCGGCAAGGCTTCAAGGATGTAGGCAACGTCGGCGGAGTGCAGATCATCGAGCTTGCGTTGCAGCTCGACGAGGTTTTGCCGGTGAACCAGGTTCTCGACCCGGTCGTGATGCGGACCTTCCTGGCGATGAGTCAGGTCTTCGACCACCCGCTGGCGCTGCAGCAGCTCAACGACTTGAGCGAGGCGGTCCTGCAAGCTTTCCTGCGTTTTCTTTACTTCTACTTCAGACATAGGCGAACTCCACTCCCAGCAGCGGGGCACGCCGGAAGGATCAATCAGTCAATTCATGATTGGAAAAACGGGATACTGAGTAACTACTGGGTAAGTCCATGGAGGTATTCCACAAGCCCCGGCGGGGCTGACGGGCGCAATGATACACCGCCCGACGGTTTTAAACGTCAAAAAATCATGGCTGAAACAAGCGGTTGCAAGACAAAGCTGAGCGCAGTCCTGATCTCTCCAACTGCGACGACTCATTCTGAAAAGAAAACACACCCTCATCGAAAAATGTAGCGGCTACCCTGACATGGACCGTCATGGAGGACGTTTAATGCCATCAATTGCCTTTTATTTTTTACTGCTTGCCCTGCTCTGCCTTTCACCCCGGTTGCAGGCAACCATCCTTCACCGTTGCGAAGCACCCGACGGTCGCCTCACCTTCACAACCCTGAGTTGCGCGGAGGGTGAAAGCTTCTCGCAGCAAGAGGTGCGCACTTTCACGCCCGGCAACACGATAGCGCTCATGCCTGAGGCTGACGCTCGGGAGACACCCTCGACGAAAACCGGAAGAAAGGAGCCAACCATTGTCGGCCAGACTGAGGACAAGTGCGCAAACCTGATAACCGCCAAGGAACGTCGCGAAGCAATCATCAATCAACGGATAGTCGCGGGCATGACACAACAGGACGTCGAGAGCGCCCTGGGCAAGCCGGACAAGATCAGTATCAGGAATTCCGCAACAAGCTACCGCTACGAACTCAAGCGAGGTCGCAGCGCACACGTGGAGTTCGACGAGAAAGGATGTACAAAGGGAAAAGCCAAATCCCGGACGGCAAAAAGCCCGCGTTAAACGCGGGCTTTTTGGTGTTTGGTGCACTCGACAGGATTCGAACCTGTGACCGCTCGGTTCGTAGCCGAGTACTCTATCCAGCTGAGCTACGAGTGCATTTGTTGCCGCGCATTATAGGCCGTCTAATCTCTATGTAAAGCACTTTTTCTAGTAATTTCAAACACTTACCGAAAAAGCCAGATTACAACGTACTACGCAAATAATGGCGGAGAACGGGGGATTCGAACCCCCGACACCCTTTTGAGGTGTACTCCCTTAGCAGGGGAGCGCCTTCGGCCACTCGGCCAGCTCTCCGCAACACGGGGCGTATATTAACCAGCTTCTTCCCCGTTTGCAAACATAAAAAACGATAAAAATTAATGGCTTGGTTCGTCGTCCTTCTCTTTCTTGATCCGCAAGTAAATTTCCTCACGGTGAACCGCAACCTCTTTAGGTGCGTTAACGCCAATACGCACTTGATTTCCTTTGACGCCGAGCACGGTCACGGTGATTTCGCCATCACCAATAATCAGGCTTTCTGCGCACCGACGAGTCAGAATCAGCATACCTTTCTCCTCACGCATTTCATTTCAGGGACAACAGTCTGCAAAAAAAAGGCACTCGACCTACAACCGGAAAACGATCGCAGCCCTACATGCCTGAGTATTGACCAGCGCGAGCAAAAGAACAGTTCCTGGGTCGCGCCATTCAAAAAAGACAAAGGGCGCGGTCAGACCGCGCCCTTTGGCAAACGCATCACTCGCCTGTTCGGGCCGGTGCGTCCAGTTCGAAAGCTGTGTGCAGAGCGCGCACAGCCAGTTCCAGATACTTCTCTTCGATCACAACGGAGACTTTGATTTCCGACGTCGAGATCATCTGGATGTTGATGCTTTCTTTCGCCAGGGATTCGAACATGCGGCTGGCCACGCCTGCGTGAGAACGCATGCCGACGCCGACGATCGAGACCTTGGCGATCTTGATGTCACCGACCACTTCACGGGCACCGATCTCGCGAGCGGTGTTTTCCAGCACGGTTTGTGCGGCCTGGAAGTCATTGCGGTGCACGGTGAAGGTGAAGTCGGTGGTGTTATCGTGCGCAACGTTCTGCACGATCATGTCGACTTCGATGTTCGCGGCACTGATCGGGCCGAGAATCTTGAATGCAACGCCCGGGGTGTCTGGCACGCCACGGATGGTCAGCTTGGCTTCATCGCGATTGAAAGCGATGCCGGAAATGATCGGCTGTTCCATGGTTTCCTCTTCATCAATAGTAATGAGGGTGCCCGGACCCTCCTTGAAGCTGTGCAGTACGCGCAGCGGAACGTTGTACTTGCCGGCGAATTCCACCGCACGGATCTGCAACACCTTGGAACCGAGGCTGGCCATTTCCAGCATCTCTTCGAAGGTAATCTTGTCCAGGCGCTGGGCCACGGACACCACACGCGGGTCGGTGGTGTAGACGCCATCGACATCGGTGTAGATCTGGCATTCGTCGGCCTTCAAAGCCGCCGCCAGCGCCACGCCGGTGGTGTCGGAACCGCCACGACCGAGGGTGGTGATGTTGCCATGCTCGTCGACGCCCTGGAAACCGGCGACAACCACCACACGACCTGCCTTCAGATCACCGCGAATCTTCTGGTCATCAATCTGCAAGATACGCGCTTTATTGTGCGCACTGTCCGTCAGAATCCGCACCTGGTTGCCGGTGTAAGACACCGCAGGCACGCCGCGCTTGATCAGCGCCATGGCCAACAGTGCAATCGTCACCTGCTCGCCCGTGGAAACGATCACATCCAGCTCACGCGGAACCGGTTGGCCATCACCACTGATTTGCTTGGCCAGATCGATCAGACGGTTGGTTTCGCCGCTCATTGCCGACAGGACAACCACCAGGTCATCGCCGGCATCGCGGAATTTCTTAACCTTGTCGGCGACCTGCTCGATTCTCTCGACAGTGCCGACTGAGGTGCCTCCAAATTTCTGTACGATCAAAGCCATTTCAAAGCCGCCTCTGCCCATGAAGGGCGCCCAAATAATCACTCAAACAGCGTTCCCGCCCGCCACTAGACGACGGGCCGGACACCCTGCCTTATAAACCCTGCTCTACAAATGGAACCGTCAGGGCCAGTGCCGCGTCCAGTGCGCCAGCGTCAGTACCGCCGCCTTGCGCCATGTCTGGACGACCACCGCCCTTCCCGCCCACTGCCGCAGCGGCTTGCTTCATCAAATCACCGGCTTTGAGTTGGCCAGTCAGGTCTTTGGTTACGCCTGCAACCAGAACGACCTTTTCCTCATGGACACTGCCGAGCAGGATCACTGCGCGGCCGAGTTTGTTTTTCAGCTGATCGACGAGCGCCAGCAGCGCCTTGGCGTCCTGACCGTCCAGACGCACGGCCAGCACTTTCACGCCTTTGACGTCCAGGGCAGAAGCCGACAGATCGTCGCCCGCCGCGCTGGCCGCCTTGGCCTGCAACTGCTCGAGTTGCTTCTCCAGCAGACGGTTGCGCTCCAGCACAGCCGACAGCTTGTCGATCAGGTTGTCGCGGCTGCCCTTGACCAGGTTGGCCGCTTCCTTGAGTTGTTCTTCTGCAGCGTTCAAGTAAGCCAGTGCCGCAGCACCGGTGACTGCCTCGATACGACGCACGCCCGACGCAACACCGCCTTCGCTGATGATTTTCAGCAGGCCGATGTCACCGGTACGGTTGGCGTGGATGCCACCGCACAGCTCGACGGAGAAATCACCGCCCATGCTCAGCACGCGCACGTTGTCGCCGTACTTCTCGCCAAACAGCGCCATGGCGCCTTTTTTCTTGGCGGTTTCGATGTCGGTTTCTTCGGTTTCAACGGCGGAGTTCTTGCGAATCTCGGCGTTGACGATGTCTTCCAGGGCCTTCAGTTGCTCAGGCTTGATGGCTTCGAAGTGGCTGAAGTCAAAGCGCAGGCGCTGACTGTCGACCAACGAGCCTTTCTGCTGAACGTGATCGCCCAGTACTTTACGCAACGCCGCATGCAGCAAGTGAGTGGCCGAGTGGTTCAGCGAAGTGGCGTGGCGCACCTCGGCTTCAACGTGGGTTTCAACCGGCGAACCGATGATCAGGCTGCCCGATGCCAACACACCGTGGTGCAGAAATGCGCCGCCGGTCTTGGTGGTGTCACGCACGTCGAAGCGGCCACCGCTCGATTGCAGATAACCGCAATCGCCAATCTGGCCGCCGGACTCAGCGTAGAACGGGGTCTGATTGAGAACGACCACGCCCTCTTCGCCTTCACTCAGTACGTCGACCGCCTGGCCTTCTTTATAGAGGCCAACAACTTTCGCCGAACCGCTGGTGGCTTTGTAACCGGTGAATTCGGTGGCCACATCAACCTTGACCAGGCTGTTGTAGTCCATGCCGAAGGAACTGGCGGAACGGGCACGGACGCGCTGGGCTTCCATTTCGCGTTCGAAGCCTGCTTCGTCGATGGTCAAGTTGCGCTCGCGAGCGATGTCGCCCGTCAGGTCCATCGGGAAGCCGTAGGTGTCGTAGAGCTTGAACACCACGTCGCCCGGCACCACGTCGCCTTTGAGTTCGGCCAGATCCTGTTCAAGGATTTTCAGGCCCTGCTCCAGGGTCTTGGCGAACTGCTCTTCTTCGGCTTTCAGGACGCGTTCGATGTGTGCCTGTTGAGCTTTCAGCTCAGGGAAGGCTTCGCCCATCTCGGCAACCAGGGCCGCTACGATCTGGTAGAAGAAGCTGCCCTTGGCGCCCAGTTTGTTGCCGTGACGGCAGGCGCGACGGACGATCCGGCGCAGCACATAACCCCGGCCTTCGTTGGACGGCAGCACGCCGTCGGCAATCAGGAAACCGCACGAACGAATGTGGTCAGCCACGACTTTCAGGGAAGCCTGAGCGTCGTTGGTGCAGCCGATAGCCTTGGCCGATGCGCTCAGCAGACTCTGGAACAGGTCGATTTCATAGTTCGAGTGAACGTGCTGCAGCACGGCACTGATCCGCTCCAGGCCCATGCCGGTGTCGACCGACGGCGCTGGCAGCGGGTGCAACACGCCATCGGCGGTGCGGTTGAACTGCATGAACACGTTGTTCCAGATCTCGATGTAACGGTCGCCATCTTCTTCCGGCGAGCCCGGCGGGCCGCCCCAGATGTCGGCGCCGTGATCGTAGAAAATCTCGGTGCAAGGACCGCACGGGCCAGTATCGCCCATGGTCCAGAAGTTATCGGAAGCGTATGGCGCGCCCTTGTTGTCGCCGATGCGGACCATGCGCTCGGCCGGAACACCGATCTCCTTGGTCCAGATGTCATAGGCCTCGTCATCGCTGGCGTAGACGGTGACCCAGAGCTTTTCCTTCGGCAGGTTCAGCCACTGCTCGGAGGTCAGGAAGTTCCAGGCGTAGGTGATCGCGTCGCGCTTGAAGTAATCACCGAAGCTGAAGTTACCCAGCATTTCGAAGAAGGTGTGGTGACGGGCGGTATAACCGACGTTTTCCAGGTCGTTGTGCTTGCCGCCGGCGCGCACGCATTTCTGGCTGGAGACAGCGCGGGTGTACGCGCGCTTTTCCTGGCCCAGGAAGCAGTCCTTGAACTGGTTCATCCCCGCGTTAGTGAACAGCAGGGTTGGGTCGTTGCCCGGAATCAAAGAGCTGGAGGCTACACGGGTGTGGCCTTGCTCTTCGAAGAAGCGAAGGAAGGCTTCACGGATTTCTGCGCTTTTCATTAGGTTCTTCCACGGAGGCTGCGGCCAAAGGCCTGTACGAAACGTCAACAGACGAAGCGACGGCAAAGGGCCGCATTATATCGGCCCAGCGCGCGGGGTACAGCGTGTTTATACGATAGAAACGGTCAATTGGACCGCCAAGGCGATCAGTTGCGAGAAAAGTCGACGAATGTCGCGACGACCTGCTCGATTTGAGCGCGGTCAACGTCCATGTGCGTGACCATCCGCAGGCGTCCGGCAGCGCTCAGCTTGATGCCACGCTCGGCGGCAAAGGCCTTGATCGCCTCGGCCTTGTCGCCCATGTTCACGTAAACCATGTTGGTCTGCACCGGCTCGACTTCGTAACCGGCCTTTTGCAGTCCGTCGGCCAGAAATTGCGCATTGGCGTGATCGTCGGCCAGACGCTGAACGTTGTTATCCAGCGCATAAAGCCCCGCCGCGGCCAAAAGACCGGCCTGGCGCATGCCACCACCGACCATCTTGCGCAGGCGACGCGCCTTGCCGATCAACTCTGCCGAACCACACAACACCGACCCGATCGGCGCGCCCAGGCCTTTGGACAGGCAGACCGAAACCGAATCGAAGTGCTGTGTGATCTCGCGGGCATCAACACCCAACTTGACGGCCGCGTTGTAAAGCCGAGCGCCGTCCAGGTGCAGCTGCAACCCATGTTCACGGGTAAGGCTGCGTGCCCGGGCGAGATACTCCAGCGGCAGGACTTTGCCCTGCATGGTGTTTTCCAGCGCCAGCAACCGTGTACGAGCGAAATGGAAGTCGTCCGGTTTGATCGCGGCGACGACGTGCGCCAGGTCCAGCGAGCCGTCAGCCTGCACTTCCAGCGGCTGCGGCTGGATCGAGCCAAGCACCGCCGCGCCGCCACCTTCGTACTTATACGTGTGCGCCTGCTGGCCGACGATGTATTCGTCACCCCGTTCGCAATGAGCCATCAGGCCCAGCAGATTGCTCATGGTGCCCGTCGGCACGAACAACGCAGCGGCAAACCCCAACCGTTTTGCCAGTTCCGCTTCCAGGCGGTTGACCGTCGGATCTTCGCCATAGACGTCGTCACCGGTGGGCGCACTGGCCATCGCGTCGAGCATTCCGGCGGTCGGTTGGGTAACGGTGTCGCTGCGAAGATCGATAACGCTCATGAATCTGGCCTCGGTAAGCAGGGGAAAATCCCTTTCAGGTAGGAATTACTGCGGTCATGACAACGATTAATCAACCCCAAGCGAAGGAAAAGACCCGTCAAGTGAGCGAAAAAGTCGATAGCAATCATCAGATAGCAGCAATGCACAGGCAGGAAATATGTGTTAAAAAAGCTGCGCCGCCAAACAATCTGGCGGCAAAACGTTCTCAGGGCGGGGTGCAACTCCCCACCGGCGGTAATTGCGCACAATGCGCATAGCCCGCGAGCGCTTGGTGACAGACACGGCTTCGGTGGTGTCTGGCGGCAAGGTCAGCAGACCCGGTGTGATCCCGGGGCCGACGGTCATAGTCCGGATGAAGAGAGAACGGGATTGGCGCCAAAGGGCCGTCCGCAGGCATTCGTGCGAGCGTGCGTACCCTTAAATCCCATTCGATTCATATGCCCTGTTTTTTACATAAACAGGAGTCAGAACATGCAACCCACCGCAATCGATAGCAAAAGCAAAAACCATCAGGGCGAGCGCGTTGCGTTCATCCAGGCCTGCTGGCACAAGGAAATCGTCGACCAGAGCCGTAAGGGCTTCGTTGCCGAAATGATTGCCCAGGGTTATCAGGAATCGGAGATCGATTTCTTCGAAGTCGGCGGCGCCTTTGAAATTCCACTGCACGCCAAGCTGCTGGCCAAGTCCGGCCGTTATGCCGGCATCGTCGCCGCGGGCCTGGTGGTCGACGGCGGCATCTACCGTCACGAATTCGTCGCCCAGTCGGTGATCAGCGGCCTGATGCAGGTTCAGCTGGAGACTGAAGTGCCGGTGTTCTCGGTGGTTTTAACCCCGCACCACTTCCATGCCGGCGAAGAGCATCAGAAGTTCTTCTTCGAGCATTTCGTGCATAAAGGCCAGGAAGCGGCGAAGACCTGTGCCGATACGCTGCACAAGATGCGTGCGTTGCGTCGCAGCGAGCCTCGCGCGGTAGCCGTCTAAACCCCGAGCCAGCCCCTGTAGGAGCGAGGCTTGCCCGCGAAAGCGATTTTAAATTCAACATCAATGTTGATTATGAAATCGCTTTCGCGGGCAAGCCTCGCTCCTACAGGGGACTACTGTGTCTGTTATGCGAGGTTTTCGTCGGTGGCGGGCACGATCAGGATGCCGGCGCGCAGGCCGTTTTTGACCTTGGGGTTCGGAAAGATGATCCGGGCGCCCTTCTCTTCGATGATCCAGCGGGTCTGGGCGATGTCTTCGGCCAGCACGTAACCCACGTCCAACTCCGAAAAGTTCTCGATGTCCGCCGGCAGGTTCAGGCGGAAGCTATCACTGTGCTTGATGATTTCCCGCGCCACGCTGAACAACTGCAAACCGTCCAGGCCTTCGTCGGTCACCGCAGGCTCGGTGCCTTCGATAATCTGCTGGAGGCGGGTTTCAAGCAGCGAGACGTTCACACCGTCGTTCTGCCCAAACGGCCGCGCCTTGCCCAGCTCAAGGGTGAAAGACTCGGCCGCAAGCTTGTCGTAGGTGTAAGAGCTGAACACAATCGACGGCTTGTTCTGCAACAGCACCGCTTCCATACCGGCAGCACGCAAACGGGCCAGCTCGAGACGTGAATGCTGGCGCCCCTCTTTCCAGGGATACAACGCGAACTGCTCGATTTTCGAACCACGAATCGCGGTGTGCAGGTCGTAATGCAGGCGGCTGCGATCCGGCAGGCTGAAGAAACTCGCCGCCAGCCGCTCCAGTTCACAGGCGCGCAGGGCTTCGGAGCCGCTGGTTTGTTCGTGACGGCCGTTGAACAGCCGATTGACGTCCTGCTCGACGAAGCGCTCGCCTTTGCGAATCGCTTCCGGGTTGCCAAACAGGAACAGAATGCGTGCGCGCGGTTTCAAGTCGCCGCGAGCGATGTCATGCAACAGGCGATCGAGCAACTCGATCGGCGCTGTTTCGTTGCCATGGATACCCGCTGACAGCAGCAGGTCCAGGCCATTGTCGCGCGCCTCAGGCGGCCGGACTTCCAGCGCACCTTCGCTCAACCAGCGCATGCGCACGCCTTCGACAGTCAGTTGAGTCTTCTCCGCCGGTTCGCGGCCGGCGAGGGTCAGTTCAAGCAGTTTGCCGAGGGCGAGCATAGAGCGATTTCCTTAGTGGTCGTGTGCGCAATCCGGGCCGTGCACGTGGTCTTCGTCGCCGACTTCAGCCGGTTCCATTTCCAGTTGCAGACTTACCAGATTAGTCGCCAATGGGCGCAGCAGCAGGTTTGCGTATTCGGCATCACCTTCTTCAACGTCCACGCCGATCAGCAGCTGGCCGCGGCCGTCCTGCTGGATCCACAGCTCTTTGCCTTGCCACAGTACCGCGACGCGGGTGCAGGACGTTTCCAGTTGCGTGCCGTCGGTGTCTTCAAGGATCAGCTGCAGGGTATCGCTCATGTTTTTTACGCTCTCGACGTTCAATTGATCTGGAAAGGATAAACCGCGCCCAGTTTAAGGATTTGCGTCAGTTCATCCAGTGCCGTCCGGCACTCAAGCAGCAATTGCGGATCCGCCAGGTCGGTTTCGGCCATGCGGTCACGGTAGTGCTTGTCGACCCATTCGGTCAGCGTGCCGTACAACGGTGCCGTCATGATAACCCCTGGATTGACCGCCGCCAGTTCGGTTTCATTCAGTGCGACACGCAACCGCAGGCAAGCCGGGCCGCCGCCGTTCTGCATACTTTGTTTCAGATCGAAAACCTTCACTTCGCGGATCAGGCCGCCGGAGCTGGTCAAACCTTGCAGATACTGCCAGACGCGTTCATTGCCACGGCACTCTTCCGGCACGATCAACAGCATCGAACCGTCAGGGCGGGTCAGCAGTTGGCTATTGAACAGGTAGGAACGAACGGCGTCTTCGACGGTTACGGCAGAACGCGGGACGCAAATTGACTGGAATGTCCCACCGACTTTTGCGAGTTTGCCCTGCAGTTCAGCGAGCATCTGCTCGGTGTCGAGGAACGCGTCCTCGTGATAGAACAGCACCTCGCCGTTACCTACCGCGATCACGTCGTTGTGGAACACGCCCTGATCGATCACCGATGGGTTCTGCTGGGCGAAGACCACGCCGTCATCGCTCAAGCCGTGCAGGCGAGCAACGGCTTGCGAGGCTTCAAGCGTCTGGCGCGCCGGGTACTTCTGGGGAGCCGGGTAGCGGGTGTCGAATGCGCTGCGCCCGAACACGAAGAACTCGACGCCGGCTTCACCGTATTCACGGCAGAAACGGGTGTGGTTGGCCGCACCTTCGTCGCCGAACTGCGCCACCGCCGGCAAGGCGGCGTGGTGAGCAAAGTGTTTCTGGTCAGCGAACATCGCCCCCAGCACGCGGCTGGTGGTCGGGTGTTCGATGCTGCGGTGGTATTTGCAGTTGAGGTTGGCAGCGGTGAAATGCACGCGGCCATCCGCAGTATCGGCACTCGGGCTGACCGTGGCAGCGTTGGCCACCCACATGCTCGACGCCGAGCAACTGGCGACCAGCAAGGGCATCGCATCTTTGGCGGCTTTCTCGATCACTTGCGCGTCGGTGCCGCTGAAGCCCAGACGGCGCAGGGCCGCAACGTCAGGACGTTCCTGGGGGGCCAGAACGCCTTGCTGAAAGCCCATTTCCATCAGCGCTTTCATTTTCGCCAGGCCTTGCAGCGCGGCTTCCTTCGGGTTCGAAGACTGCTGGCTGTTGCTCTGGGACGCGACGTTGCCGTAGGACAAACCGCCGTAGTTATGGGTCGGCCCCACTAGACCGTCAAAATTGACTTCATAGGATTTCATCAGCGAGGCTCCACGAGAATCTGTTGTTATGGCTTCAGTAACTATTCAGTAAGACCGCGTCGCGGCCATCGCCAGCAAGCTGGCTCCCACAGTGATGGGGTCGTACACAAAATGTGTGAACACCACCGAACCTGTGGGAGCCAGCCTGCTGGCGATGGACATCACGCCATCTTCACGCCAGGCGTAAGCGATGCAGGCAACACCAGGTTCGGCGTTTCCAGCGAGGCCACCGGGTACGCGCAGTAATCTGCGGCGTAGTAGGCGCTGGCGCGGTGGTTGCCCGAAGCGCCGACGCCGCCGAATGGCGCGCTGCTCGCGGCGCCGGTCAGCTGCTTGTTCCAGTTGACGATACCGGCACGGCTTTCCAGCCAGAACTGCTGATAACGCGCTTCGGAATCCGACAGCAAACCAGCCGCCAGCCCATAGTCCGTGTCGTTGGCTTCAGCAATCGCCGCTTCAAAATCAGCGTAGCGGATCACTTGCAGCAACGGGCCGAACAGCTCCTCGTCAGGACGATCGGCGACAGCCGTCACGTCCAGGATGCCCGGTGTCAGCAACGCGGCTTGCGCCTGAGGCTGAGTCATTTCCAGCAGCGCCACGGCGCCATTGGCCAGCAGATGCTCTTGCGCATCCATCAGCGCTTTCGCCGCGCCGAGGGAAATCACCGAGCCCATGAACGGCGCCGGTTGCTGGTCAAACGCACCGACTTCAATCGTCGAACTGACCACCACCAGACGCGCCAGCAACGTGTCGCCCCAGGCGCCCTGCGGTACCAGCAAGCGACGGGCACAGGTGCAACGCTGGCCGGCGGAAATGAATGCCGACTGGATGATGGTGTAAACGGCAGCATCGAGGTCTGCGACCTGATCCACCACCAGCGGGTTGTTACCGCCCATCTCCAGGGCGAGGATCTTGTCCGGACGACCGGCGAATTGCTGGTGCAGATGATTGCCGGTGCGGCTCGAACCGGTGAAGAACAGACCGTCGATGCCCGGGTTCGCCGCCAGGGCGATACCGGTTTCGCGCGCGCCTTGCAGCAGGTTCAAAACACCCGCCGGCAGACCGGCTTCGATCCAGCATTTAACCGTCAGTTCGGCGACTTTCGGCGTCAGTTCGCTGGGCTTGAACAGCACGCTGTTACCGGCCAGCAGTGCCGGCACGATGTGACCGTTCGGCAAATGCCCCGGGAAGTTGTAAGGCCCGAACACCGCCACCACGCCGTGTGGCTTGTGGCGCAACACGGCGGTGGCGTCGCCCAGCGGACCGCTCTTCTCGCCGGTACGCTCGCGGTAGCTCTGCACCGAGATCGCAATCTTGTTGACCATGCTGGTCACTTCCGTTGCTGCTTCCCACAACGGCTTGCCGGTTTCCTCACCAATGGTGCGGGCCAGTTCGTCAGCGTGGTTTTTCAGCGCGGCGGCAAAGGCTTCAAGCACGGTAATGCGCTCGTCCAGGGTGCGACGGGCCCAGCCCGGAAACGCCTGACGAGCAGCCTGCACGGCCGACTCAACCTGAGCGGCGGTCGCGCCTTCGCCGGTCCACAGCACTTGCTGGGTCACCGGGTTCAGCGACTGGAAGGCTTCGCCCTGACCGGCCAGCCATTCACCTGCGATGTATAGCGAATTCATTATTTCGACTCCCTGGCAGCAGACAACGGAACGGCGCGCACTTGATCACCGGCGTTGAGTTGAAGACGTTTGGCGGTCAGCGGATCAACGACCAACGTACCGGCGGCGAAGCGTGCTGGCGCGGCAGTGATGCGGCAGTCTTCGCGCTTGCGGTTGTGAATCAGGAACGGAGTAGCGTCATCACCCGGCGTGCCGATGGCCAACACCAGTGCCTGGCTGTCGCGCACGGCGCGGATCTTGCCGGTTTCGCACTCGACCGCAGGGCCGGCGTCGAAGATGTCGACGTAGCCTTGGTAGCTGAAACCTTCGCTCTTGAGCATGGCCAGCGCCGGCTCGGTGTCAGGGTGAACCTGACCGATGACGTTGCGCGCGTCTGGCGACAGAAAGCAGGTGTACAGCGGAAATTTCGGCATCAGTTCGGCGATGAACGCCTTGTTGCCCACGCCAGTCAGGTAATCGGCCTGGCTGAATTCCATCTTGAAAAAGTGACGGCCCAGGCTTTCCCAGAATGGCGAGCGCCCGGCTTCGTCGGACACGCCGCGCATCTCGGCAATGATCTTGTTGCCAAACAGCTGCGGGAACTCGGCGATGAACAGCATCCGCGCCTTGGCCAGCATGCGGCCGTTGAGGCCCGTGCGGTAATCGGCGTGGAGGAACAGCGAGCACAACTCAGAGTTGCCGGTCAGGTCGTTGGCCAGGAACAGCGTCGGGATCTCGCGGTAGATGTTCAGCTCTTGCGAAGCGCTGACCGTCAGGCCGACCCGGAAGTTGTACCAAGGCTCACGCAGGCCGACAGCGCCGGCGATGGCGGAAATGCCCACCACGCGGCCGTCATCGTCTTCGAGCACGAACAGGTAGTCTGCATCGCCCCGCCCGGCTTCACCGCGAAAGGTCTTCTCGGCCCAGCCGACCCGATGGGCCAGACGTTCTTCGTTGGCCGGCAAGGTGGTCAGGCCGGTGCCGGTGCTGCGGGCCAGGTCGATCAGAGCGGGTAAATCGCTGCTGCGTACAGGACGAACGATCATGCTATCTCCTCAAACGGGCCGCTTGCGCCACCCGCGAAACTTCGCTGCTTTCTAAACACTCAAGCAGTCGTTAAACCGCCACCAGGCGCACGCTCGCACCCTCACCGACGCCCAGGGCTTCGGCCGCTTCCAGATCCAGGGTCACGGGTTTGCCCGGCGCGTAATCGAGCTCGAGCAATACAGCGCGGTAATCCTGCAACTGGGCGTTGGCCACCAGGTACTGACGACCGACACCTTTGACCGCCTCGCCGATTTTCACCGGCACTACACGGCTCTGCGCGATCGAACGGATCCCGGAGACGCGGGCATGCAACGTCGGGCCGCCGTCGAAAATGTCGATGTAGTGATCGGTCTCGAAGCCTTCGCGCATCAGGATGTCGAAGGTGATCTGGGCTCGCGGATGCACCTGGCCCATCGCTTCTTGAGCGGTGTCCGGCAGCAAAGGCACATAGATCGGGTAATGCGGCATCAGTTCGGCGAGGAAGGTCCGGCTCTTCAGGCCGCACAGACGCTCGGCTTCGGCGTAGTTGAGGTCGAAGAAGTTGCGACCGATGGCGTCCCAGAACGGCGAATCGCCATTTTCGTCGCTGTAACCGACGATCTCGGTCACCACGGAATCGGCAAAGCGCTCCGGATGGCTGGCAACGAACAGCAGACGACCACGGGAGTTGAGCTCGGCCCAAGGCGAACCCACCAACTCGCGCTGCACGTAGAAACTGGTCAGCAAGCTGTTGCCGGTCAGGTCGTGGCACTGCGAGAGCACGTGAATCTTGTTATGAATCTTCAGCTCGCGGGAGGCGTGCACGAAGGTTTCATTGCGAAAGCTGTAGAACGGCTCGGAGTAACCGGCGGAGGCAACGATTGCGGAGCAACCGACCAGTTTGCCGGTGGTCGAGTCTTCGAGGACGAAGAAATAGCTTTCTTCGCCGTTGAAGCTGACTTCCGCGGAAAACGAGGCTTCGCTTGCGGCGATCTTGTCGCTCAGGCGTTCAACGTCATCCGGCAAGGAAGTGACACCAATCGGGCTGTCCGCAGCCAGACGCTGTACCTCGCCCAGATCAGCCATTTGCGCGGGGCGCATCACCAGCATGGTGTCACTCCTTTCTCGTAACTCTTTTGGGGGAAATAAGCCGTACCCTTGCAGGAGCGAGGCTTGCCCGCGAAAGCGGTGTGTCAGCCAATAACAAGGTGTCTGACACGCCGCTTTCGCGGGCAAGCCTTGCTCCTACAGAAGAGCGGGTCCGGCATAAAAATTGGGTTCGACGCCTGAAATGTCAGGCGCCGAAGGGTCTATCAGGCTTGCGTCAACTTGGCCACAGCGCGTTCGAAGCGGTCCAGGCCCTCGTCGATGTCTGCGTCTTCAACCACCAGGCTTGGGGCAAAACGCACCACGTCGGGGCCGGCTTGCAGAATCATCAGGCCTTCACGCTCGGCGGCGTTGAAGACGTCTTTGGCCTTGCCTTTCCAGGCGTCGCTCAGTACACAACCGATCAACAGGCCCATGCCGCGGACCTTGGTGAAAATGCCGTACTTCTCACCGATCTGCTCAAGGCGCGCCTTGAACTTGGCATGCTTGGCCTTGACGCCAGCCAGCACTTCAGGGGTGTTGACCACGTCGATCACCGCTTCCCCGACCGCGCACGCCAGCGGGTTGCCGCCGTAAGTGGTGCCGTGGGTGCCGACGACCAAATGCTTGGCCAGGTCTTCGGTGGTCAGCATCGCCGCGATCGGGAAACCGCCGCCCAGGCTCTTGGCGCTGGTCAGGATGTCCGGGACTACGCCGTAATGCTGATAGGCGAACAGGTGGCCGGTGCGACCCATGCCGGTCTGCACTTCGTCGAAGATCAGCAGCGCGTTGTGCGCGGTGCACAGATCGCGAGCGCCTTGCAGGTACTCAAGCTCAGCCGGGATCACACCGCTCTCGCCCTGGATCGGCTCCAGAACCACGGCGCAGGTCTTGTCGGAAATGGCGGCTTTCAGCGCAGCCAGATCGTTGTACGGCACGTGGGTGATACCGGTGATCTTCGGACCGAAACCATCGGAATACTTGGACTGGCCACCGACGTTCACGGTGAACAGGGTACGGCCATGGAAGCTGTTGAGCGCGGCGATGATTTCGTACTTCTCGCTGCCGAACCGATCAAAACCGACGCGACGGGCCAGCTTGAAGGCGGCCTCGTTGGCTTCGGCGCCGGAGTTGCAGAAGAAAGCACGCTCGGCAAAGGTGGCGTTGACCAGCTTATGCGCCAGGCGCAAGGCCGGCTCATTGGTGAACACGTTGGACACGTGCCACAGCTTGTTCGCCTGCTCGGTCAAGGCACTGACCAGCGCCGGGTGCGCATGGCCCAATACGTTAACGGCAATCCCGCCAGCGAAGTCGATCAGCTCGCGGCCAGACTGGTCCCAGACATGGGAACCGGCACCACGCACTGGAATGAATGCGGCAGGCGCGTAGTTGGGAACCATTACCTGGTCGAAATCGGCGCGTTCTACCGCAGCGTGCTCAACGGACATCGGAGTCTCCTGAAGAGGAACACTCGCCGGAAACTGGCGAGCGATGGGGGGATTGTAAGGACAGTTTTCAGCCCGGCCTTGCCGCCAAGCGACAACTTCTTATAGCGCAAACCCCGGTTTCAACCGGGTTTACGGCAATGCGACATATAGGGTCGCAAAGGCGCAGTTTAAACCGCCGGCACAGGTTATAGGCAGGCTTGTCGAGCGGTGCGGTAAATATGTACCGCACCCGCCCCGCCATCGTCTGTTTTGCTGGCGACTCATCCAAACGCTAAGGGAATAGCGCATGAGTCGACACGAAAACGATCGCCCTTCAAATGTCGGTGGCAATGAATCCGCCACGCAACCGGACGATCACTACCATCATCTGTTCAACAACCTGCCGGCCTGGGTATTGGAAGCCTCGCCCGCGACACGCGATGCCCTCAAAACCGCCTCGCTTGCCGCGCCGCACTGGCACGGCACCGCGACATCCCTGCAACACCAGTCGCTGAAAAAGCTCAGCCAGGAACATTGGACCCAGCGAAATCGTCTGGACTCAACGCTGTCGAGGCTGCAAAGCGCACGCGCCTTCGCCGAAGCGTTGCTAAGCGCGGCCTTGAAAACCCGGTTTGATCTGGAAGTGGACGTTAAAACCACCTTCCTGCGCCTGTACATTCCACAAGCCGTGCCCTGGTTCGGGATCAAGACGGGGGCAGCGCGCACCTGGACCGTGTCGCTGCTCGACGCCGCCCTGCATAACTTTCAGGCATCGGAAATGGCGGCGGATGCTTACGAGCCCGCCTCGACGTTCATTACCGAACCATCGCCCGCAGGGCAGTTCGATACGCTGCCGGCGGTCAAACAGAAACTGACCATCGCTGCCTTTGTGAGGCTGTGCCGGGAACTGGACATCGGCGCCCGCTACACCACGTACCTCAAAGACAATCTTGGGCTGACCAACCCGGTGGCCGGCGCGGTGTTGAAAGCGAAGGTGATCAGCTCGCATAAAACGGCACTCAAAGCCGCGCTACAAATGGCTCAAATCCGCAAGGATATTCCGGAGGATGCCTATCACTCGATCCTGCGCCTTGTGGAAGGTCGTTCCGGGGCGCGACTCAATGGCCAGCCGCTGTACGGTCATGACCTGACCCTCATGTCCTCCTCCCTGACCGGGATTGTCGTTTTCGCGCCGAGCCTGGAGCGCGCGCGCAAGGGAACACGGATCATTGCCTACATTCCCGACGATCCCGAGCACCCGCTCAAGGAGTACCCGAACACCCTGGCGTTCATGACCGAACTGACCCGCAAGCTACGCGCCCCGGCTTACCAGACGTTCTTCAGCCGCTTCGTCGAGCATAAGGAAAGGGGGCCTTTTTTTGCTGATCTCAACCGCCGCCTCCAGCGCGTGACCTGGCATCAACACAAGCGTGGCGACCCACTGCCGAGCTGGCGCGAAACGCCCATCGACAGGCCCAACCTGCGGTTTTCAATGACGCCGTTCAGCGCGGACCTGTGGAACTATCTCTATCAGCGACAACTGAACAAGATCCTCAACGACGCCAGCACGCTGGCCGTCTCCACCGCCTCCGCCGACCGAAATGCGCGCTGGGCTTTGTGGGATGCCGTCAGCAAAGTAGCTTCGACGCTGCTTGAAATCGCAACATTCGTGGCAATGCCGTTCGTCCCGTTTCTTGGCGAAATAATGCTGGGTTATATGGCTTACCAGTTACTCGACGAAACCTTCGAAGGCATCGTAGACCTGGCCGAAGGACTGAAAACAGAGGCGGTCGGGCATTTGATTACACTCGCTGAAACAGTGGTTGAGGTGGGCACATTCGCGGTGGGTGGTGCGATCGCTGCCGGCGCCTTCAGCCGTTTGCTTTCGCGCGAAGCGGTCGCGCTGGTCGACCCGCTCAAACCCGTCGCAACGCCGAAAGGAAAAACCCGCTACTGGAAGCCGGATCTGACCCCTTACGAACAGGCACAGCGTTTGCCCGAAGACGCCAAACCCGATCAGCTTGGCCTCTATCGCCACGGGGGCAAGACGCTGCTGCCTCTGGAAGGAAAACTGTATGCCGTGAAACCCGATGGCACCTCCAACGCGTTTCAGATTGAGCACCCGACCCGCGCCGACGCTTATCAGCCTTCTTTACTGCACAATCATCACGGCGCCTGGCACACCGAGCTGGAACAACCGCTGGAGTGGGATCGGGAAACGGTCATGCGTCGAATCGGCCAGGGTGTCGAGTCGTTCAGCAACGCCGAACGCGAGCAGATCCTGCGGGTCAGCGGTTTCCACGACAACGTCGTGCGCGAAATGCATGTCGAACATTACCGCCCGCCTTCGCTGCTGACCGACACGATCAAGCGTTTCAAGATCAACCGGGACATCGACACCTTTATCGAGCAGATCGGCAGTGATCAACCCGAGCACTATCGAAAGGCTGATTCGACCCTGCAACATCAACTGCTGAGTGGCTACGACGGCTGGCCTGTCGACACGCCAATGCCGACAGCGCAAGCCCAAACATCAGCCTTCAGACAACGGACCGCAGAACTGGCCCGGGATTACCGCAAATCGCTGTTCGATCTGCGTTATCGCGCGTTGGAAAAAACCGATGACCTGCGGGTTCAGCGGCTGATCGATGATGTGCGGGGGTTACCTACCGATATCGCCGAGGAACTGGTGAGCAATGCGTCCGGCACGGAACTGAAACAGCTGCACAACGGCCGCACGCCCCAGCGTCTCAAGGACGCCGCGCTCAAAGCCATGGAGGCCGTGCGTGCCATCCGAGCCTCTGAAGGTTTTTATTCCGAAGCGCTGGACACTACCGACACCCACCGAATGGCCTTGCAAAGCCTGAACTCACTGCCCGATTTACCAGCCGGGTTGCGTATCGAAGTGCGGGACTACTCGGCCGAGGGGGCTTTGCGCGACAGCATTGGCCAACCCGATGCGCCCCTACAAAAAATACTGGTTCGCGCTGAAGACGGGACTTACCACGTACACCAAGACTCGGATTCGTCGCCGGAGGATTTTTATCAGGCCTTGTTCCGGGCGCTGCCGGATGCGCAACGCAACAAGTTGAACCCTTCGATCACAGATGCCCAGGTCTTTAAACAACGCATCGCCGAACACGCACTGGAGCAACCGGCCTTACGCAGGCTGTTTGCAAAAAATCCCCATCGGAAACCGTTCTATGACCCGACCACCATGCGCCTGCCCGGTGGTACCGAGGGCTACAGTCGAATCGCCCGCGAGACACCGACGCTCAACGACCGGGTTCGCGAGGTTTACCCCAACCTGCCTCAGGAAGAAATGCAGTCCATTGTCCAGACACTGCAACTTCATCCCGATGGTGCTCGCGTAGAACTTTCACGTTTGAGGAGGGAGTTGGCCCGACTGCATCAGGACCTGCGCGCCTGGGTCAGTGATTCCCCCACAACCCATCCTGAGACCGGCCGCCCGCTCAGCGAACTGGATCAACAAGCCGAGCGAAACAACCGCCGGTTGCTGGCCCAGGAAATCCAGCGCAGCTGGCGTCGACAGTCCGACCGGGATTTCGACACACCGGAGGGGGTGACCCAATATGTGCTCAGGTTTGCAGAGCCGATCCTCGGCGACTTGCCGTCGTTGACTGCCGATTTCAGTCATGTGTCGCAGCTGTCCCTGGAAGGCACCCGCAGCGCACAGGCCATTCCCGCGTTTCTACGAGGTTTCAGCGGGCTGCGCCGCCTGGAATTGCGCCGCTTTTCCCTGAACACCCTCCCCGACGCCATCAGCCAAATGCCCGACCTTCACGCCTTGGTCTTGAGCGATTGCGGCATCCGGGTCGACGCCGCCACGTGGTCGAAGCTGGCGTCAATGAAGCAACTGGCCATGCTCGACCTGTACAAAAATCCGTTTGAAACCTTGCCGCATATCGACACGATGAGCGAGCTGGCGCACCTGGACCTGAGCGACACCCGCCAGACAGGGATTGCGGCCAGCCTTCTGCAACACCCGAAGCTTCAAACCCTCCTGCTGATGAACAACCACATCAGCGAGTTGCCTGCCGGGTTATTCGAGAGTTCGCTTTACGACAAGCGCGGCCTGCACCTCACCGACAACCCGCTGTCGAACAGCGCGCGAGAATTGATCAAGCAACACCACTTCGAAACCGCCTACGACATGGGCGTCTATGCACCCGAAGCCGACATCGATCGGGTCAAGGCGCTGTACCCCAGCATGGAAATCGAGCAGGCGAGCGAGTTCGTCTACGAATTGCCGGGGACTCTGGAGGATGGCCGCAGCTATTTGACGCGCCTTGAACAAGAGCTCACCCAGCTGAAAAACGATTTGTCCGCATGGACCGCCGATGTTCCGCAGCAGGACCCGGTGACGGGCGAACCCTTCAGCGACGAGCAACTCGTTGCCGAGCAAACGAACCGCGACGAATTCAAGCAAGCGCTCGAGAAGTGCTGGCAGCGCGAGTCGGAACTGGATGAGTTCAACGAAGCACTTGAGCCGACGTTCGAACTCAGGGTCCGTCCGGTCATCAATGGAGAACTGCCGACCTTGAGTGCGGACTTCAGCCATGTTTCCGCGCTTGAGGTTGACAGTGCCGAGGGCGCAACACGCCTGGGGCGTTTCCTTGAGTCCTTTCTCAACCTCAAAAGCCTGCGGCTGCGCGAGTGTGACCTGGGTGACATTCCCGATTCGGTGTTCAAGATGGGACGCCTGCGCTCGCTGTCGCTCCCCGATTGCCGGGTCAGCCTGTCAGCGGAGTCGGCAAGTGCATTGGCGGGAATGGAGCAGCTTGATTACCTCGACCTGAGCTTTAACCCGTTGGGGCGCACGCCGGATCTAAGCCAAATGCCCGACTTGTCGACCGTGCTGCTCAACGACACCGGCATCACTGACATACCCGACGGCCTGCTTCAGCTGGCGGATCTCGACTGGGCTGACCTGAGCATGAATGCAATAACCGAGGTGCCCAGCGACCTGCTGGAATTGCCGGTGGAAATTGCTGAAAACATCACCTTGAGAGGCAATCCGTTTTCCCAGGAAAGCCTCGCGCGACTGGTCCGCTTCTTTGAACTGACCCGTGCGGATTTTGGCGTGGAGGAGGTTATCAACCGAGGGGAAATACAGGTGTCGACCTCAGAGGGTTCCGAGATCGACGAGTAACATCAGCCGCGCTCGGACGGCACCGACGACAACTCGAATGGACTGCTGCTGCGCCGCTGGTTGCGATCTTCCCGCGGCGTGGCACCGAAGAAGTTGCGGTAGGCGCTGGAGAAATGCGGCCCCGATGAGAAGCCACAGGACAGGCCGATCTGAATGATCGACTTGCTGGTTTGCATCAACATCTGCCGGGCCTTGTTCAGGCGAAGTTCCAGGTAGTACTGGCTCGGCACGCGGTTGAGGTATTGCTTGAAGATCCGCTCCAGTTGTCGACGGGACACGCACACGTGCTGGGCGATTTCATCGGTGGTCAGCGGCTCTTCGATGTTGGCTTCCATCAGCAACACCGCTTGGGTGAGCTTCGGATGGCTGGAACCGAGGCGGTTCTGCAGCGGGATGCGCTGGCGTTCGCCACCCTCGCGGATACGCTCGACTACCAGTTCTTCCGACACAGCGCCGGCCAGTTCGGCGCCGTGATCACGGGCCAGCACGGCCAGCAACAGATCGAGTACCGACAAGCCGCCACACGCGGTCAGTCGATCACGATCCCAATCGAACAGATGGCTGGTGGCGATCACTTTAGGGAAGCGTTCGGCGAAATCGTCCTGCCAGCGCCAATGCACGGCAGCGCGGTAACCGTCGAGCAAACCCAATTGCGCCAACGGGTAGACACCGGCAGACAAACCACCAATCACGCAACCGGCACGCACCAGTTGTTTCAGCGAACTGCTGAGCGCCGGCGCGAGGGTGGTCGGCGGCTCATCGGCGAGCAGAAACAGCTTCTGGAAGTTTTCGAGCTTGCCGGCCCACGGCTCACCCGGCAGTTGCCAGGCGCCTTCGGTCGGTGGTTCGGCCTGCAAAAACGACAATTCGTAGACAACATCCGGATGCACACGCTGGGCAACACGCAAGGCCTCCTCAGCCAGCGCAAGCGTCAGTGCTTTAGTGCTGGGCCAAATCAGGAAACCAATTCGATGGGCAGTCATGGCGGGCAATCCGAAACGAAAACAGTGATGAAGGCATGGGCCAATGCTAGCCCGTAAATGAACGCAAATCTCGAAACCTGCAGCATTCCCCTGTTGGAGCGAGGCTTGCCCGCGAGAACGGTGGTTCAGTCAACATGATTGCTGTCTGAACCACCGCATTCGCGGGCAAGCCCCGCTCCTGCAGGGATTGGGACCAGCCTTTAGGTTGCGAAGCATGCACTATCCCGGTGCGCAACGGGAGTTCGGTTTACTTCAGGCTGCCCGACAGGAATTGCTGCAAGCGTTCAGACTGTGGATTGACCAGCACTTCACGCGGGTTGCCGCTTTCTTCAACGATACCTTTGTGCAGGAACACCAGCTGATTCGACACTTCACGGGCGAAGCCCATTTCGTGCGTCACCACGACCATGGTCCGGCCTTCCAGCGCCAGGGCCTGCATCACTTTCAGTACGTCGCCGACCAGTTCCGGGTCGAGGGCCGAGGTCGGTTCGTCGAACAGCATCACCTCAGGCTCCATCGCCAGCGCACGGGCAATCGCCACGCGCTGCTGCTCGCCGCCGGACATGTGGCCCGGGTAAGCGTCTTTACGATGGGCCACGCCGACCTTGTTCAGGTAGTGCTCGGCTTTTTCACGGGCCTCGGCCTTGGACATGCCCAGCACGTGAACCGGCGCTTCCATGATGTTTTCCAGCGCGGTCATGTGCGACCACAGGTTGAAATGCTGGAACACCATCGACAGGCGCGAGCGCATGCGTTGCAGCTGTTTCGGGTCAGCCGCTTTCAGCGCGCCGTCCTTGTTCGCCACCAGTTTCAGCTCTTCGTTGTTGAGCAGAATCTTGCCCGCGTGCGGCTGCTCGAGCAGGTTGATGCAGCGCAGAAAAGTACTTTTGCCAGAGCCACTGGAGCCGATGATGCTGATCACATCACCAGCCGCCGCTTTCAGGGACACGCCCTTGAGCACTTCGTGACTGCCATAGCGTTTATGCAGGTCTTGGACTTCAAGTTTGTACATGCGGTCGGTTCTCACAAAAACAGTCAGTCAGTCGTTGAGCAAGCGCCCGTGACGCAGCGCTTCGCGCCCCGCCACCTTGGCCAGCCAGAAACCGGGTTGGGCATAACGCAGCCGTTCAATGGCAAACAGCACCCCGGACGTACCAGCACACACCGTGCTGACCCGATCCGATAACGGATCGATCACTTCGAAAATCTCGTCACCGGCTTCGATCCACTCACCGGGTTTACGCAAAAAGCTGATCACACCCGGGTGTGGCGCGAACAGCAACTCGGTGCCCTCGAACGGCATGCCTTCGCACGCCTCTTGCGCAGGCTTGGGCCATTCGCCGCTGATCAAGCCTTGCTCGGCGAGGAACGCCAGAATGCCTTCGGCATAAGCCTCGGCGTCCGCGCGACCGGTATCAGCTTGACCACCCAGTTCGATGGTCGTCGCCAGACAGGCCAGCGGAATCTGCGCATCCGGGAACTGACGCGACAAACGCAGCCACGGCAGCGAGCACGCCTCGTCAAAGGAACTGCCGCCGGAATCTTCCGCCAGCAGCCCCACTTTCACGTTCAGGTGCGCGGCGAGCGAACGCCATTGCGGCCAGTGTTGCGGCAAGGCGTACATGTGCAGCGCCGCTTCGGCATCGCAATGCAAATCCAGCACGACATCAGCGGTGCACGCGTGGCTGAGCAAGATGCGCTGCATGCCTTGCAGCTGGCTCGCGGCCGGCGGCAATGCCGCCAGCGCATCGCTCATGGCTTGGCGGATCAAGCGGATATTGGCGTGTGGATCATCGCCCAGATGCCCGTCCAGCTCAGCGGCCACTGGCGCGCTCAGCTCGACGAAATCGCGGTTGAAATTCTTACCGCTGCCCGCTTCGAAACGACCTTGATGGCTGCCTTGCAACAGTTGACCGAGGCCCAGTGGATTGGCCACCGGCACCAGCTCGATCACGCCGTTGAGCAGGCCTTGGGCTTCGAGTTCGGCCAGGCGCTTTTTCAGCTCCCAGGCCGTGCGCATTCCCGGCAGTTCATCGGCGTGGAGGCTGGCCTGGATGTAGGCCTTGCGCTCGCCACTGCCGAAGCGGAACACCGAGATCTGGCGCTCGCTGCCCAGGTGGTTCCACGGCAATAAGTGATCGATGCGTTCCATATCAGTGCTTCCGCGGGGCCAGATAGCCCAGCCAGCGGCGCTCGGCCAGTTTGAACAGCTTCACCAGAATGAAGGTCAGGCACAGATAGAACACGCCGGCGGTGATGTACGCTTCGAACGGCAAGTAGTACTGAGCGTTGACCGTGCGCGCGGCACCGGTGATGTCGATCAGGGTCACGATGGACGCCAGACTGGTGGTCTGCAGCATCATGATCACTTCGTTACTGTACTGCGGCAGCGCCCGGCGCAGAGCCGATGGCAGCAGGATGCGCTTGTACATTTTGTAGCGCGACATGCCCATGGCCTTGGCCGCTTCGATCTCGCCATTCGGCGTGGCGCGCAGGCTGCCGGCGATGATTTCAGCGGTGTAGGCGCTGGTGTTGATCGCAAAGGCCAGGCACGCACAGAACGTTGCACTGGACAGCCACGGCCACAAGAAGCTTTCACGTACCGCTTCGAACTGCGCCAGACCGTAGTAGATCAAGAACAGCTGCACCAGCATCGGCGTGCCGCGGATCACGTAGGTGTAGAGCCAGGCCGTCATGTTGACGACGGCGTTCTTGGAGACGCGCATCAAGCCCAGCGGCAACGCACACAGCAGGCCGAAAAACAGCGACAGCGCGAGCAATTTGAGGGTGGTCACCAGGCCGCCGAAGTACAGCGGCAAGGCCTCCCAAATGACGTTGTAGTCGAAGATCATAGATCAGCCGCCCTTACGCCTACCGAGTAGCGCTTCTCAAGGTGACGCAATGCCAGCAACGAGACACTGGTAATCACCAGGTACATCGCCGCCACTGCGAGGAAGAAGGTGAAAGGCTCGCGGGTGGCATCTGCCGCCTGCTTGGCCTTGAACATCATGTCTTGCAGACCCACCACCGAAATCAGCGCGGTGGCCTTGGTCAGTACCAGCCAGTTGTTGGTGAAGCCCGGAATGGCCAGACGGATCATCTGCGGCACCAAAACCCGGAAGAACACCTGGAAACTGCTCATGCCGTAGGCCATGCCGGCTTCTGCCTGACCTTTGGGGATCGCCATGAAGGCGCCGCGGAAGGTTTCCGACAGGTACGCACCGAAGATGAAGCCCAAGGTGCCGATACCGGCGGCCAGCGGGTTCAGGTCGATGTAGTCGTCAAAGCCGAGCATCGGCGCCACGCGGTTGAGCAGGTCCTGACCACCGTAGAAAATCAGCAGGATCAGTACCAGATCGGGAATACCGCGGATCACCGTGGAATACAGGTCGCCCAGCCAGGCCAGCCAGCGAACCGGCGACAGACGCAATGCAACGCCGATCAGACCCAGAAAGATGGCCAGGACCATGGAGGACAAGGCGAGCTGAAGCGTCAGCCATGCGCCATCGAGGATGACAGCCCCGTAGCCTTTCAACATGATTCAGGTCCTCGAATGTTGGGATGAAAAAATGGCGCAAACCTCAGAGATCCTGTTGCTTGCGCCATTTCGGACTTGTCGCCTGGACGTGTTACTTGCCGTAGATGTCGAAGGCGAAGTATTTGTCCTGGATTTGCTTGTACTTGCCGTTCTCGCGAATGGCAGCGATCGCGGTGTTGATCTTGTCTTTCAGCGCGTCGCCCTTGCGAACCGCGATACCCACGCCGTCGCCGAAGTATTTGACGTCGGTGAAGGCCGGGCCAACGAAGGCGAAACCTTTGCCAGCGTCGGTTTTCAGGAAACCGTCATCGAGCAGCGTAGCGTCTGCCACAGTGCCGTCGAGGCGGCCAGCGGCCACGTCGAGATAGATTTCGTTCTGCGAACCGTAAGGCTTGATCTCGGCACCCAGCGGGGCCAGGACTTCGCGGGCGAAACGCTCGTGGATCGAACCACGTTGCACGCCGATGTTTTTGCCCTTGAGCTCAGTCAGGCCTTCGCTGACTTGAGTGCCGGCCTTCATGACCAGGCGCGCCGGGGTGTTGTAGTACTTGTTGGTGAAGTCCACGGATTTCTTGCGGTCTTCAGTGATCGACATGGACGACAGGATCGCGTCGATCTTGCGCACTTTGAGCGCCGGGATCAGACCGTCGAACTCTTGCTCGACCCAAGTGCACTTGACCTTCATCTCTTCGCACAGAGCGTTGCCGATGTCGTAGTCAAAACCAACAATGCTGCCGTCCGGTGCTTTGGAAGCAAACGGAGGGTAAGCCGCTTCGATACCGATTTTCAGAGGTTTTTCATCAGCGAAAGTCGGCAGGGACAGCACGGACAGTGCCAGGGCGCCAAGCAGCACGAGTTTCTTCATCTTGGGACTCCATCGGTAAAGGGCTAAAACGGCAGAGTGAGCGACAGCCCAATATGCGAATGAGTGGAACCGCAAAGCGGTGCTGCGTCGTAGGAACCGCGCGCTTTTTTCAACGCGAGCCACAACGAGCGAGTGATCGGCATTCTAACGACAGGCCCGAAGCCGATATTTCTTCAATGCGACAACTAATTACAGATGCACCGAGAAAGCCGCTTGAGCGCGTTGACAGCCCTGCAAATTCATGCAAGAGCAAAAGACAGTGAACCGATCACTGCTGCAAATTGCGGGCCTATTATTGGCAAACCCTTCTAATCCGGCAAGCGCAGCGTTGTGTCTTATTTTTTAGCCGGGCTGGAGAGGCCCGGGAGTGGGGGTTGGCGTTTCCCAATGCCCCGCATCGGAGCGCGCGGTTACACATTCAGTTACTTGAAGGGCGGAGGGTAACAGTGGGAAAGCGCCTACAAGTGAAGTCGATAATTATTGGGCGTTGTTTATTGAGTGCCTGACAGATCGCCATCGCTAGCAGGCTAGCTCCCACAGGGATCTCCAGGGGATTCGCAATTTGAAACGAGCGCAGTTCCCTCTGTGGGAGCTAGCCTGCTAGCGATGAGGCCCGACCGGCCAACACAAAAACCTCAGACAAAAAAAGCCCCATCCGGCACAACACCGGATGGGGCTTTTACTGACTCAGAGATGTCGGTTAAGCGACGTTCATGATCTTGTGCTCATCAATCAAATGCTGCACCACACCCGGATCCGCCAAGGTGGAGATATCACCCAACCCATCGTATTCGGCGGTCGCAATCTTGCGCAGGATCCGGCGCATGATCTTGCCCGAACGG